>JADFSZ010000065.1 GCA_022560555.1 PVC group bacterium | reverse complement strand
GTAATCCTGAAATAAAGTAATAATATTCGTTTGTCATCGCTTGTTTATCAAATGGAAAATTTATTAAATGGGAAACTTATTAAATGAAAAACTTATTCAATGAAAAAATTTATTCTTCGAAAAGAAATTTTTTGGTTTTTGGGCGAAGAAATTGTTTTAAGAATTCCTCGAAATCTTCATCCGTGAAACTGATTTTATAGGTTTCGCCTTCCGGTTGAATTTGAAAACCTCCTTGGATGGCTTTGGAAAATGTCATTTTTAGATTTTCCTTAAGGGCACCGGTCAAGGATGATCGAATGGTTTTTTCCAAATCTTTTTTTAATGTTTCCGGAAGAATAAGTTCAAGGTTTGTTTTGGAAGGGTCGCCCCTCCAATGCTCAAGAATCGTTTGTATGAATGCCGTGAGGGTTTTTGGGTCTGTAAATGTGTTTTTGATCGAATCGTGGGTTGCTTTGGCGATGATCAATTCGATAATTTGACTTTTTAAGGAGCTGATGGCTTGTCGGCTGGCCAATTGAATTTCTGAAGAAACATTCCGCCTGAGTTCTTCAAGTTCTTTATCGGTTTTGCTTCTGAGATCTTGGGCCTCTTTCTTGGCATCTTCAATGAGAGCGTGGGCCTTTTTTTTGGCCTCTTTTATGAATTCGTCCGCGTCATTTTGCCCTTTGAGGACACTGTCTTGATAAATTTTATCTAACAAGGTCTGCAATTGGTCAGCCATAAATGTCTCCTCCCATCGGCATGGGTTTTAACGTAAACAGATACGTATCAAATCATTAAGGTATCTTCTGCTTAGCTAAGCTCGTTTTAATAGCAATGAGGGAACATTATAGTGAGTTTGCATGATAATTTCAAAGGAAAAAACTCAAAAATGTCTTTGCCCGGAAATCAAGGCTGATTGGATCGGAACCTATTGACTTTACTAGAGTCATGTGTGACGATAAGTTTCTTGAAAATTTACCTATTGGCCTTCGAAGGGATTCTTGATAAGATGTTGAGCTCATTAGATCTAATCAGTGAAGTTGTCGCGGGTATTATGTTGAAGTTGAGAGGAGATGGTTATGGAAAAGGGCTTTTCAGGCGTCGCTGTTGTGGAATATCGGGATGATTATGCTTTTATCAACATTATACAAAGCCGGCTCGTGGCCCCTCAATCCGGGGAAGTGATTAAAGGCCTAGCCGATGAAGCGATACGAAAAGGGTATAAGAAAATTGTCATCGATTTTTCTCAAGTTGAATTCATGTCATCCAGCATGCTCGGCACGCTCATATCAATCTCGAATCGCCTGAAAGCTATCAAAGGGGCTGTGAAAATTACGGGCCTCAAACCATCGATTCGGGAGCTTTTCACGATCACCAAGTTAGATGGTATTTTTAATATTTCATAAGATTTGACGAGGAGAATACGTATGCGGGGAGTTATTTTAGCCGGGGGATTAGGAAGCCGCTTATTGCCTCTTACAAAAGTCACAAATAAGCATTTGCTTCCTGTTTATAATAAACCCATGATTTATTATCCGATCGAACTTCTCGTTGAAGCGGGTATTCGGGATATCATGATTGTTACAGGTGGCTCATCCTCCGGTGAGTTTATGCGCCTTCTCGGGAACGGCAAAGATCTGGGACTGGATTCCGTCAATTACGCGTATCAGGAAGGAGAAGGCGGGATTGCCGAAGCCCTCTCTTTGGCTCAAGGATTTAGCCAGGGAGAAAAAGTCATCGTTGTGTTGGGTGACAACATGGTTCAAAAAAGCATTAAGGCCGCCGTCCAAAGTTTTAGCAAACAAAAAGAAGGGGCAAAGATCCTGATTAAAGAAGTCGAAGATCCGGAGCGTTTCGGGGTTGTTGAATTTTCGGGGGAAAAGATCGCGCGTATTATCGAGAAGCCCAAAAAGGCTCCTTCCCGTTTTGCCGTTGTCGGCATCTATATGTATGATGCCCGTGTTTTTGAAATCGTGAAGACCTTGAAACGCTCAAATCGCGGTGAACTTGAAATTACGGATGTGAACAATCAATATATCGAAGAGGCCCTTATGACATATGATGTTCTGGACGGATGGTGGAAAGACGCCGGAACGTTTGAGTCCCTATATCAGTCGAGTTGTCTTATGCGCGACAAACATCAAGAAAAAATTCCTCTAAAAAAATGAAAGCATGTCTGATCACAGGCGGAGCGGGATTTATCGGCAGTAATTTTGCCCGGATGATGGTCGGACGTTATCCCGAGACACATTGGGTTGTCTTGGATAAGCTGACGTATGCCGGCCGCAAAGAAAATTTGTCCGAGATTGAGAAAAAAAGCAATTTTTCTTTTGTCCGGGGAGATATTGTCGACACCAAACAAGTTGAACGTCTGTTTGAAGAATATCGATTCGAAAATATTTTTAATTTTGCGGCAGAAACACATGTTGATCGCTCGATCGAATCTCCCGGGCAATTTATCATGACGGATGTGTATGGCGCCTATGTATTATTGGAAGCGGCACGAAAGTATGAGGTTAAAAAGTTTATCCAGATCAGCACAGACGAAGTGTACGGAAGTATAAACGAAGGCAGTTTTTCTGAATCATCCCCGCTTATGCCCCGTAACCCCTATTCGGCCAGCAAGGCCGGGGCCGAGAGAATGGCCTATTCGTATTTTGCGACATATCAAATCAATGTTATTATCACGCGTGCCTCCAACAACTACGGCCCCTATCAATATCCGGAAAAACTTATCCCTCTTTTTATCACAAACGCGATCGAAGGGATGGATTTGCCGCTCTACGGTGACGGAAAAAATATTCGTGATTGGATCTATGTTGAAGATCATGTTGATGCCTTGGATGTTGTTTTGAAATATGGCAAAAGCGGCGAAGTCTACAATATTGGCGCCGGCCAAGAGCTGGAAAATCGGGATGTGGCTCAAATGATTTGTCAGCAATTGGAAATTGATCCGACACATATCAAACCCGTGAAGGATCGACTAGGACATGATCGAAGGTACTCCTTAAACTTTGACAAAATGAAAGCCCTCGGATGGAATCCAAAAAAGGATTTTCAAACAGGTTTGGCCGAAACCGTTTCCTGGTACCGGGACAATCAAGAGTGGTGGAAGAGGATTAAGAGCGGTGAATACAAGGAGTATTACCAACGGATGTATGGCCATCAGAGGTAAACACCTGCATGTCCATGAACAGGATGCCTTAGAAGGCTTGTTGTGAAGATTCTTATTACAGGTGGTAGGGGAATGTTGGGCCAAGACGTTACCTCCCAATTAACGGGTGAGTTTGAAGTTATCTCGTTGAATCGCGAACAGTGTGATATCTGCCGATTTGATCATATCTCTGCCCTTATCACGCGGGAGAAACCGGACTGGCTCATCAATTGCGCCGCTTACACAAATGTTGAGACAGCTGAAAGCGAATTTGATCAAGCGAGAAGAGTTAATGTTATGGCCGTGGAGAATCTCGCGCGGATTTGTCATGAGAATTCCATAAAATTGATTCATATCAGCACGGATTATGTGTTTGACGGTCAAAAGGATACGCCTTACCGGGAGCAGGATATTCCGGACCCTATCAGTGCTTACGGACAATCTAAATATGAAGGGGAGAAAAAAATTCAGGCTGTTTCCGATCGGGCCTTTATTTTACGGGCAGGATGGCTTTACGCGGCGAGGGGCACGAACTTTGTTCAAAAAGTGATGTCTTCTATCGATAAAGGACAAGATATGTCGGTTGTGGATGATCAAATTGGTTCGCCGACTTATGTTAGAGACCTTGCCCGGATTATCAGAGAACTTATTAAAAAAAACCCAGAGGACTTTGGAATTTATCATGCGAACAACACCGGGTCGTTGTCTTGGTATGATTTTGCCTGTGCCATTCAAGAAAAATTTAAAACGAACGTCATAAAAATCCAAAGGATCAAAACAGAAGATTACCGGACCAAAGCAAGACGGCCCAAATATTCTGTCATGGACAATACAAAATTAAGCCGGTTGTTGGGGGTTCCCCTGCGCGGGTGGAATGAAGCCTTTCAAGAATGCGTAGCTGAAATAAAGCGCTTACAACGCCGTTAATTATTTCTTAAACGAAAGATAAACCTTATGGCAAAAATTCGATTAGGCTTCTTAGCTTCGGGGCGTGGATCAAATCTCCAAGCGGTCATAGATCAGATTCAACAAGGGTTGTTGGATGCCGAGATTACATGCGTGATTAGTGACGTTGAGAACGCGGGAGCCCTTGTGCGCGCCCGGGACGAAAATATTCCGGCATTCACTATCTCCGGCGGAGCCGCTAAAACGAAGACGGAGCCCGATATTGAGAGGCGTATCGTTGAATGTCTCGAAGAACATCAAGTCGAGCTTGTTTGTTTGGCGGGCTATATGCGTATCGTCAAAGAAGCTCTTTTGAAAGCCTTTCCCTTGCGGATTATCAATATTCATCCCGCGCTTTTGCCGTCATTTCCCGGCTTAAATGTTCAGAAAAAAGCCATGAATTATGGCGTGAAATTTTCGGGTTGTACGGTTCATTTTGTGGATGAAGGAACAGATACAGGCCCCATTATCATTCAGGCCGCCGTGCCCGTCAAAGACGATGACACCGAAGAGACATTGTCAATTAGAATATTAAACGAAGAGCATCGGATTTATTCTGAAGCGATCAGATTGATCGCAAATAAAAAAATTCATATTCAAGGCCGACGAGTTTTGACTTCGTAGGGTCCTCATGGGTTTTATGAAAGGGGAAGTTTTTCATGGAGACGATTAAAGATTTTATTGTGAGCGGCGGAGTCACGATGGTTCCGATCCTCATGGTTTCCGTCATAGCCTTAGGAATGATTTTTGAGCGGATCTATGTTCTTTCGAAGATTAAAACACTTGATCCGGAAACACTGCAGGCTCTTATCAAAGCCTCCGAAAACCAAAATTTTGAAGAAATCAAAAATCGATGTCAAAACGTCAACCATCCCTTAGGGTATATCCTCCGCAATGTATTTAAAGACGGATGGATTGCCGGAGACATTTTAGCAAGAAAAGTGTCTGTTGAGGGGTCCCGGGAAATGAGACTTCTTCAAAGATTTCTCCCCTCATTGGGAATGATGGGGGCGATTACGCCGCTTATGGGATTATTGGGAACGGTTTTAGGAATGATTAAAGCTTTTATGAAAATTTATCAGATGTCCGGCGATGTCAATCCCTCTCAACTGGCCGGCGGGATCTGGGAGGCGCTGGTCACCACAGCGGCCGGCCTGATTGTGGCTATTCCTATTTTGATGGCCTATCATATTCTTTCGGGAAAAATTGATACGATTATGTTTAACACCCGTCTTTATCTCGAGGATATCTTGGGGCGGCATTTTGGCTCTCGGAACATCAATGTCATGACTGAGGAACGTGCCGGAGACATGGATTATGGAGTTTAAGGGGCGTAGGACAGTGATGCGCCGCATCAATTTGGCTCCTCTGATTGATGTGGTTTTTTTGCTCTTGATATTTTTTCTTTTGACATCAAGTTCTGCCTGGAAGCAAGGGATATCCATCCGTCTTCCCCGTGTTCGTTATACGACTCAAACTTATGTTGAATCCCCATTGGAGATTTATGTTACCGGGGACAAATCCATCTATGTCAATCAGAAGAAAATCTCATTAGGTGATTTGCCCGCTTATCTTAAAAAGAAGGCGCAAGAGAAAAAGGATCAAAAAGTTCTTTTTCATGCCGAGCGGAAGCTGCTGTATGAAGATGTGTGCCGGGTGTTAGAGACGATTAAAAAATCAGGATTCAGCGGTGTTGTGTTAAGAACCCAAGCTCTTTAATATGGTCACAAGAGAAAGCCATATATTATTCGTTTCATTCATATTCTTGTCGGCTTTATTTCATGTTTTTATCATGGGGCTCCCGTTAGGACACCGCATGGATTCAGCATTGTCCAAAGGGCTGTTGATGGAATTCGGAGATTTTCGGAAAGTTGAGGATGTGAGCGCAAAGGATATGGATGTTATCGCTCCCAAGCGCGATCAAGAGGACCCTCGGAAAGAAACTCATGAGCAACGCCGCATCAAGGTTGAAGAAGCGGTCCAATATTTAGGACGCCATCCTGAGGCATTCCGAAAAAGTCTTGAAGCTATTGTCAGAAAACTTGCCGAAGAAGATTTTACAAAAGATATCTCAGAAGATGATATTGTTAGATCCATCGATCTTCAGGAAAAGCTGATAAAAGAGTACAAAAATCATTGTGTGGAAAAAATCGGCCGGTTTGTCAGGTTTCCCCGACTGGCCCGTTTGCTGGGACAGGAAGGCCAAGTTGTGGTGGCCCTGTCGATTGATCGCACGGGGAAATTAGAGTACAGTGAAATATTTTTAGCTTCGGATCGCTTGGAGTTGGACCTGGCCGCGTTGGAAGCTATACGAAAAGCGGCCCCCTATGATGCTTTTCCGGATGATTTATCATTGAAAGTTTTAAGATTTTATACAACCATCACGTTCGATCTCGATAAAAGATAAAAGGAGGAGCTTTATGCCGTACGTTAATGTTAAAGTGAAAGGCGCGTTATCCCGGGATCAAAAAGAAAGAATTTCTCAGGACATAACAGATTCCTTGGAAAAACATGCAGGCAAACCACCCAAAGATACGTATATTGTTTTTGACGAAGTGCCCGGGCAAAACTGGGCTGTGGGCGGGAAGCTTCTGGAATTATCTGACTCCGCATGAAACAACTCCATCCGTATAAAATCGGCAAAAAAGTGCTTTGGTTTGATAGTGTGACCAGCACAAACACTAAAGCCGTTGAAATTATGCTTCGAGAACACAAAGCTCATGGGATTGTCGTGGTGGCTGATGAACAAACCCACGGACGCGGAAGAGTGAACCGTAAGTGGATTTCGCCCAGAGACGGGGGCGTGTGGTGTTCGATTATTATTAAGCTGGAAAACAAGAAGGATGTTCTGTTGTACACACAGGCGGCGTCGCTCACTGTTGTTCGTTTATTAGAATTTTACGGGATTCGGGCTCAGTTGAGATGGCCGAACGATGTCTATGTAATGAAAAAAAAGATTGGGGGGGTATTGTTAGAAGTTCATTCAAAACAACATGATGAAAAATTTCTGATAGTTGGGATCGGACTCAATGTGAATTTTTCCGAAGATTCGACTCCTGATTATTTAAAAATGAAAATGACGGATATGCACCGCCTTCTGAACAATGCGCCTAAACCGGATCGAAAAGAAGTTCTTCAAAAACTTTTGGAAATATTCTCATCCTACTGCCATTTTATCTCAAGCGGAGATAGACAAAGAGTTATCAAAGAGTGGAAGGACAATATTGTTTTAGAGCGCAAAGAAATAAAAATTGTGATCGGGAAAAGATGTATTATGGGAAAGCCGGTGACTTTGCGTGATGACGGAGGACTTGTTATTGAGGCCAGAAACGGGGCGCGTGAAATTGTTCATGCCGGAGAGGTGTTTTTTGAAGCTTGACCTAACGCGGCCGTGTTCTTTTGGATAAGAACAGAAAGATTTTTGGGCAGGGTGAAGGAAAGTGTCACTTTTGAGTTTGATTCCACTTTCGCGTGAATATGACCATGGTGAAGATGAATAATTTCTTTTGCCAAAGTAAGCCCAAGGCCGAGTCCGGGTTGTTGGGACGAGCTTTTTTTTGGATCTTGATAAAACGGCTTAAATAACTTTGAAAAATGTTCGGGATCAACCCCAAGGCAGGTATTGACGATTTCGATCGTAACCTGAGCGGGACTGTCCATTACATTAATCGTGATTTCTCCGGACGGGATATTGTGTTTGATGGCGTTGTTTAATAACTCATACAAAAGTGTGCTCAATTTTCGGGCATCACCTTCAAGCATCGGAAAATCCAACTTGATGTTTTTTGTGAGTTTAATGTGTTGAGCGTTCAGGTCCGGTGAAATGCCTTGGATTGCCGCATGAATCAATTTGGGCAAATGAACGGATTCAATTTGAAGGGCTTCGTCGCCTGCTTTCATTCGCGCGAGATCGATCAACTGTGTGATCATACGGGTCAGATGATCAATGCCTTTCTGGCAGGTTTCAAGACACTTTGACTGAGCCTCTGTTAAAGGTCCGAGTTTTTGAGCGAGAAGCATGTTTGTGTATCCTCGAATGGATACGAGAGGGGTTCTTAGCTCATGGGATATGTTTTCGAATATTTTGTCTTCAATGGCTTTTTGATCGTTAGAATCGGTGTCTTGCGGTTCATCCACGAGGGGGGCTGAAGGTCGTTTTTTTTGTCTTAAAATCGTCACAGTGAGAGTAAACAAAAGCAAGATGCATCCAACGAGCAAAGTGAAGGATGCCAGGATCATCCCCTGAGTGTTTGTGTTTGTGATGATGAAAAAAACGGCAACGGACAGAACCATCACGAGTAAAAAGATAGGGAAAGCTAGAAACAGGTTATCACGATATCCTTTAGAATGATTGATTTTTGTGATTTTTTGATTCACGGTTTTAGCGCTTGCATGTGCTTCAATAAAGCAGGTTTTTCAATAAAACGGATTTTTCAATAAAACGGATTTTTTAATAAAACTATTGTAGATGTGCAGCCACTTTCATATAATACAGCTTTTTAGGAGCGAGATCAAAACATTTCCCTCTTTCCAGTGCGAACGCTACTTAAGCTTATGAGAAGAATTTGCCATATTATCTATGTCGCTTGTTTTTTTATTTTGCTCCGGGGATCTATCCTGAGTGCTGAGGTGCTTGCGGATGATTCACCTCAAAGTATGGTATCTGTTGATAGGATGGATCATGAAGTACAAGACTTGAACGATTCTACCGAGAACGTTTT
>JADFSZ010000064.1 GCA_022560555.1 PVC group bacterium | reverse complement strand
GTCAGATCCATAAAAGAAATTAGAAGTCGGGTTCTTAAAGCCAGAAAGAAAAATAAGAAGATTGGGTTTGTGCCTACGATGGGAGCCTTGCATGAGGGACATATGAGCCTCATCAGACGGGCCATAAAAGAATGTGGTTTTGTTGTTGTTAGTATTTTTGTGAATCCGTTGCAGTTTGGTCCCCGGGAAGATTTCGGAGCTTATCCAAGAACTTTAGCGCGTGACCGAAAGATTCTTAAAAATCTTGGCATCAATGTTTTATTTTGTCCTTCCGGGAATGAAATGTTTCCGGAGGGTTATAAGACTTATGTTGACGTGAAGGGTCTCGGGGATGTTCTTTGCGGAAAAAGCAGACCGGATCATTTTTGCGGCGTTGCCACAGTTGTACTTAAACTGTTTCAAATTGTCGTTCCGGACAAAGCTTATTTTGGGCTAAAGGATTATCAGCAATACGTAATCATTCAACAAATGGCCGAGGATTTAAATTTACCGATCAAAGTGTGCGGATGTCCCACCGTGAGGGAAAAAGACGGGCTGGCCATGAGTTCTCGAAACGTGAATTTAACAAAAAGAGAGAGGCTTGAAGCCCCTGCGATTTACAGCGCGTTAAAATCGGCGAAAAAAGAAATAATTAGTGGAAGGAAAAACGTTAATTATATAAAAAGCTATGCGCGAAGACAAATTTCAGAAAAAACGTCCGGACGAATCGATTATTTCGAAGTACTGGATGCCGGATCATTAAAAGACATAAAAAAGACAATAAAAGGAAGAGTGCTCATTGCCACGGCTGTAAAGTTCAAGAAAGTAAGGCTCATTGATAATATTATTTTTTCATTAAAGTAAAATGTCGGGAAATATCAATATAAGGGGAAAAACATGAATCGAATTCTTTGTGTAGCAAAAATACACAACGCCACCGTTACAGATGCCAACTTGAAGTATACCGGCTCGCTCACCATTGATGAGGATCTTATGGACGCCGTAGGTATTTATCCCCACGAGCGCGTGCAAATAGTGAATCTCAACAATGGAAATCGACTTGAGACGTATGTGATGGTTGGAGATAGAGCTACGGGTGTTATTTGTATGAACGGGGCCGCCGCCCGCAATGCTCAGATTGGCGACAAAATTATCATTATAGTTTACGGAGTATGTACAGAGGAAGAGGCAAAGACCCATTGCCCAAAAATTGTGTTTTTGGATGAGAAGAACAAGATCCTGGAAAAAGTGTCTTCATAAGCTCAATCATAATTTCATATCTTGAAACAGTCATCAGCCATGCAACCTTGTAAAATTGGAATAGTCGGCTGCGGAACTATCGGCAGCGCGCTAGCGCGGTTTATCTCGCTGGAACTTGGAACTTCGGCAGAATTGGCCGGCTTGGCTGATTTTGATATTCAAAAGGCCAAGGAGCTTAAAAAAAAATATTCTTTGGCTTGCCGTGTGTGTTTAACTTCCGAGCTTGTGTCGTTATCGGACTTTGTGATTGAAGCCGCTTCAATCGAATGCGTAAAAGACTTGTTAAAGCTGTGTCTTCTTGAAAATCGTGATGTGATGATACTGAGTGTTGGAGGGCTCTTAGAAAATCCGAATTTATATGAACAATTCAGGAAGGGCCCCAAGCACTTGTATATTCCATCGGGCGCGATTTCCGGCATTGATGCCTTATTAGCCGCACGAGAAGGAGGTATTGAGAGCGTTAAGATCACAACCAGCAAACCACCCAGGAGTCTTATCGGTGCCCCTTATATCGAAAAAAATAAAATCAATCTTGATGAAATCAAAAAGCCTGCCAAAATATTCGAGGGGAGTGCCGAGGACGCTATCCGGGCGTTTCCGAAAAATATTAATGTCAGTGCTGTTTTGAGCCTGGCCGGAATAGGATCTTCCAGAACAAAGGTTGAAATCATCGCGGATCCCGGTATTAAAAACAACATTCATAATATTGATGTCATCGGCCCCTTCGGCGAGATTCATACAATATGTGTGAATGAGCCTGATCCTGATAATCCTAAAACAAGCCACTTAGCGATATTATCGGCAGAATCCATGCTGAGAAAAATATTTAGTTACATCATCATAGGATCTTAAGATGAAAACGTTTCAATGGCGATCCCTTCTTCTATCCCTGTTTTTTTTGGCGTTCTTTTTCCTAGAGAGCGTGTTTTCTGAAGAGCCATCCAACTGGCTTGAAGAGGCAAAAACAGCGTATGCGGCCTCCGATTATGTCAAAGCGATCGAAATTTTTAAAGCCATTTTGAAGTCGGGAGATGAAAAGGCCGCCCATGAGCAAATCTATTTTCTTATGGGGGAGTGCTATTTTTACTCAAAAGATTACCGGGAGGCCGTTAAAGTTCTTCAAAGGGCTCTAAAAAAATACCCCAAAACTCAATTAAAATCAGAAATTCTTTACAATTTGGCGTGGTCTTATTGGCGTTTAGATAAGAGGCAAGAAGCCTTCGCTTATTTTCAAATGGTAGTAAAAGCATACTCCATGCGCTCTTTAAAAAAAGAGCTTTATTATTGGATGGGAGAAATAAAGTATGAAAACGACAATTATCGTGAGGCCATACAAAATTTTGAGATCGTTTTTAATATGCCCCCAAAGGATGAATGGTCAGAATACGCGAAATATAATATTGCGTGGTGTCAATTTTCTCTTGGGAAATACCGGGATGCGAAAAAATCGTTTGAGGAGCTAGTTCGAATATCATGGAATAGAGATCTTAAAGCTGATGCATATTACAAAATTGCCACTTGCTACTATAATTTAAAGCAGTATAACACGGCTTTTAATGTATTTTTGAATGTATGGTCCGAATTTCGTGAGAGTCGATGGGCGGATCGAAGCTTGTTTCAAGCCGGATTGTGTAAAATTAAACTTGAGGAGTATGAAGAATCCCAGCGGACCTTTCAAACGCTGATCCAAGAATCCACGAGAGGGATCTTGAATGATGAAGCCGCATTCATGAGAGGGTGGATCTATTATCGTGCCCATCAGTTTGTTAAGGCTCTAGAATTATTTTCGAGATTCCCGGATGAATTCCCCGAAAGTAATCTTCTCGATTTTGTCCGTATTCATGAGGCTGAAACATTATTTAATTTAAGTCGATATGAGGATGCTGCTCAAAAATATCAATTTATTATCGAAAACGATCCTGGTTCTGAAGATCGATCTGATGCGTACTTCGGATTTATATGGGCGCTCATTAAAAAAGGAAAAATTGAAAAAGCAAGGGAAGTTCTTCAGGATTTTGCACAGAAGGAAAAAGAAGGACATGTTTCATTGGATTATTTGAAATTTTGGTTTGCTCAGCATGATTTCTCAGAAGAACAACATGCGCGAGCTGAAGAGGGTTTCCGTGATGTGATCCAAGGCAGTTCTGATAAATCCCTCGTATGGCGTTCCAAACTATTATTAGGAAAATTGCTTATCAAAAATCAAAAATCGAGAGAAGGGGTATCTCTTCTAAACAACGTTCTGAAAAAAAATGAAGATGACTCACTATCCGCGCAAGCTGTTGTGGCGCTGGCTTTATATTATGAAAAGCAAGGCAAGTGGAAAAAGGCCATAAAAGTTTTTAGGAATTTTGTCGCGGAGGTTACCCATGAAGAATATCGATATCTTGCGTTAAAAAATATGGCTGATCTTTATTTCGACAACCAAAAATATGATAATGCCATTAAGACATTGGATCAGATCCTTATGGAGCGATTTGGAAGCCATGTTGAGGAAATTCAGTATACTTTGGCGCTGGCCCACATGATGGAGGGGCATCAGAAAAAATCTCTTGAAATTGTGCAAGGTCTCATCGCGGAGTATCCTTTGAGCGGAGATTATGGTCTTAAGGCTATGTATCTTTTGGGGAAATTTTATGAGACATCCGGTTTAGACCAAGAAGCGTTTCAGGTTTATCAAGGCATTGTGGATGTTTCTCCCGAAGAGAAGGAGGGATATGCAGGGCAATGGCTTAAGGAAAACAGCTGAATTCAGATTTTGATTGCCAGACGATGGATGATTCTATACAATGTCAGCGGTGTTAACGAACAGATAAAGAAAAGGTTATAAAGCTATGGCTGGATTGAATTTTGGAAAAAAAGTTTGGTTTGACGGAAAAACCATAGATTTTGAGAATGCGCAGGTGAGCATCTTGAGTCATGCCCTTCACTATGGATCCTGTGTATTTGAAGGGTTGCGTACGTATAAGACGAAAAAAGGGTCCGCTATTTTTCGCCTGGAGCCCCACATACGCCGTCTCTACGAATCGGCGAAGATTTATCGAATGGACATCCCCCTCTCACAGAAAGAATTTTGTGATAAAGTTTGTGAGACGGTTAGGGCTAATAATTTTGATGCTTGTTATGTACGTCCGTTTGTTTTTCGGGGCCTTGGAGATCTCGGACTGAATCCATTGTCATCTCCGATTCACGTTTCTATTGCGGTTTGGGAATGGGGGGCGTATCTCGGTGCCGACAGTATAGAGGCCGGGATTGATGTGAAGTTCTCTTCTTGGAATCGTATCGCGCCGAATACGTTTCCGGCTATGGCGAAAGCGGCCGGAAACTATCTTCATTCTCAACTGATGAAAATGGAGGCGGTTCTTGACGGATATGCGGAATCGATCATTCTTGACAGCCATGGGATGATTTCGGAGGGAAGCGGAGAAAATATTTTTATCATTCGTGACGGAAAAATTTATACGCCTCCTATGGGAGCCTCTATACTGCTTGGGATAACACGGGACGTAGTGAAAGTATTAGCCCGGGATATGGAAATTGAGGTTATCGAGGAAAATATACCGAGAGAATTTCTCACTATAGCGGATGAAGCCTTTTTTACCGGGACAGCTGCCGAAATTACCCCCATTCGGAGTGTTGATAAGATTCCGATTGGGAATGGAAAGAGGGGGCCGATCACGGAGAAGATTCAAGAACGTTTTTTTCGATTAGTCAAAGGGGAGGAGCCGGATCTCTTTGGTTGGCTCAAATATCTCTAAATTTAAATAAAATATATACCCTTCATTAAAGAAAGGCATGTCTTATGGGCATGCCTTTTTATTTTTGAAGCGTGGGGGGATCTATTGTGGAAGAAAGTTTTTGAAGGTGCTCCATATTGCTTGCCAAATCCTGCGCGATTGTTTTGATTTCTGATTCGGATGGTGTTGAGCTTTGAGTTAGTTGAATTAACTGCTGGAGCTCTTTTTGCATTTTATGGATCAGAGTTAGCTGGCTTTCATTCCGTGATTCTATGGATTCCAGGGTTGTGTTGAAAGATGATGCGAGATCTTTTAGGTAATCTCCTTTGCGTAGTTTGATAATGCGGGATTTCCTTCCTGACGCGATTTCATCCAATGTTTTTTTAAATCGCAACGCAGGCCCTGCAATTTTGTGAGAAAATAATAAGCTCCAAAGACAGGCAAATACTAGAGATAGCACCAGAATAAATGTTGCGCTTTTAATGAGAAAAGTTTTGGTGACGAGGGTTAAGTGCTCCCCCGGATACAGATTTACGCTCTGAAGAGTTTTGTTGACCGCATATGCCCAGGATCCAAGATAAACGAGATAGCCTAAAATCATACAGCTGACAAAGATTATCAGTCCCACGTAGACAATATGACGCACTTGGTAGCGCTTATCGACAAGATATTGTGTTCGGATGATTTTACCGCCGATTTTCATGATAAGCCTTTATACTATAATCACTTCAGCTTGTCAATATTTATCAATAGCCCTGAAGTGGTACGATTTTCATGTCATGAATTTTTTTGGGTTCTTGGGGGAGTCATTTCGAGTTATATGAGACTCGCCAGATTTTGCTTAAGAACATTGACAATACGCTTGGCTGATTTTCCGTCCCAATACTTTGGAATTTTACCTTTTTTCTTCTTACCATCTAAGATATCGCGGATCTCCTTGATCATCCTGTGCGATTGAGTGCCGACTAAAACATTTGTGCCTTTTGTCACAGTAATCGGACGTTCCGTATTTGATCTTAGCGTTAAACATGGAATGTCGAGAACAGTCGTTTCTTCCTGGACACCTCCGGAATCCGTCAATACGCATAAAGATTGACTCATAAGCTTCATAAAATCCAGATATCCGAGAGGAGATATCCGGATCATATTTACTATTTGATGCATTTGTCCGGATAGGCCAAGTTTTTGGATGGATTTTTTTGTTCGGGGATGAACAGGATAAACAATGGGTATGTGACATGGGATCGCTTTTAACGCACGAAAGACTTCCTGTAAAGATTTTTTGTCATCCACATTAGACGGACGATGGAGGGTGAGGAGGATGTAGTCCATGGTTTTTTTTCCATTCATCAATCCAAGCTTGTTCAATATTCGGCTTTTCCCCCATCGAGACCGGAGCTTAAAAAGAGTATCTATCATAATGTTCCCGGTATAAAAGATGTTTGACTCTGAAACACCTTCATTTATTAAATTTGTTTTTGCTTCGGGAGAAGTTGTGAAAAGAAATGAAGATAAACGGTCGGTTAACAAGCGGTTGATTTCTTCAGGCATGGTCCGGTCAAAACTGCGTAATCCCGACTCGATATGGGCAAGAGGGATTCCTAATTTTGAAGCTGTGAGGGCCCCCGCCAATGTTGAATTCACATCACCGACAACGACGACCAGATCAGGTTTATATTTCCGAAGGATGGGCTCAATCCTCATCATCATTTTGGCTGTTTGTACGGCATGGGTCCCTGATTGGACGTTCAGATTATGATCTGGTCTGATTATATTCAGGTCCTTGAAAAACGGATCAGACATATTGGAGCCATAATGTTGTCCGGTGTGGACCAATTTTTGAGTGAAGGATGATCTGTGGCGATGAAGCTCGTCCATCAGAGGCGCGATTTTGACAAAATTCGGCCGAGCTCCCACAATATGAAGAATTTTTGCTTTTCGCATAGGCATCATGAATCCATAGCATTTTCAAGCAGAAACTGAAGCGCAATACTACCTAATCCATTGATATTTGTCAAGTTGCCTGAAATGCGATTTTATGGTCGGTCCCTTTTTTTTAGTTGACAACAGACGGGAAAATAGGTTATATAGATTAGTATCGTTTAGTACATTCTAAACGTTATAAACCTACGAGGGTGCCCCATGCATGCAAAATTAAAAGAAACGCATGACCAGTTTGTTGAGAAGTTTGGTTTTCTTTCCTCTTTATTCGGATTTAGCAAGATATTCGGTCAAATACATGCTGTTCTTTATCTTAGCCCTAAACCTCTGAGTCTAAATGATATAATGAACGCGCTCCATGTCAGTAAAGGAAGTATCAGTATCAACATCCGGGAGCTGGAAAAGTGGGGAGGGTGCAATCGCGTTTGGGTTAAAGGAGACCGAAGGGATTATTATGAGGCCGAAGTTGATTTTAAAAAAATCGTTAACAAACGGCTTTTAGATGCCATAAATCGGCGTTTGAGAATGCTCGGAGAAATCAGTGAAACGAATCACAAAGACTATGAGTGGACAAGGCCTGAAGATAAATCCTTAGCCGAATTTTTTGAAAAAAGGATGAAATATTTGCAAAAAAATCAAAAGAAGATGCAAACTTTATTTAACACAATTACAAAATTCTTATGAGCCCAACAATAAAATACGATTCGTACAAGGATCCAATCAGGTATTCCATAGTGAAAAACATATTTGATAAAATATTTTCCTTTCTTTTAATCCTTTTTCTATCACCTCTTTTTTTAGTGATCGCTATTCTATTAAAATGTTCGGGATGGATTTGGAAAGAAGATCAGGGGCCGATACTGTATTTTGAGGATCGCATATCTGAAGGAAAAGTTTTTCGGCTGATTAAGTTCAGAATTATCCAGTATTCTATCTTAAAAGAAATGCGAAACAAACAAGGTCGTATCAATAAAATAAAGGATATGGAACGTGATGATAAAAATGTGACGCATGTCGGACGATATTTAAAAAAGTATTATCTAGATGAAATTCTTCAGTTGATCCATATCTTAAAAGGTGAAATCAGTTTTGTTGGGCCGCGTCCCTGGCCGGTAGATGATTACAATGAAGAAATTAAGCAGGGAATTTACCGGAAAAAAATTATGAAAGCAGGCTTAACGGGCTGGACTCAGATTCATAAGGGAATATATAAAAATTTAGAAGAAGAACGAGCTTTAGATTATGAATATATCGATCGTATTTTGACTCAATCGGTGTGGAAAAGCTTTTTATACGATATTGGGATTATGTTTAGCTCGGTTAAAACTGTATTTCGGGCAGAAGGACTGTAAAGGAAGCACATAGTAAATGGTAAAGAAGGATTAATTAAGAAGCTATTTCGATGAAAGAAATCTTTGTAGGTCACGGATAAAATGTGACTGACAGGGCGGAGCTGGGCAGGGAAGAAACGCATTTGTATTTATTCTTTGGATTGACGGTTGGGTTTTCGGCATAAACAACAGACATGAAAAGACAGTTAAAGATCAATGTTTATGACTTCATTCCGCCGATTATTGTAAAATCGGTGCGAAGGGTGTATCACAAGTGCACTATTTTGAATCGTTAAAAACGCTTCTTCATACGCTTAAAAAACCTTATTAATAATTTACCCGGAATGACCCAATTGTTCCCGTATGAAACCGTTAAAAGGCATTATTTGTATGAACCGATGCGCCAAAGTGAGGCACATCCGGATATTTACATCAATCAAATACGTTTTTATCGGTTGTATCAATATTTCAAAAAATGTTTTCCGGAATTGTTTAATCAAAATACGTCCATTGTGGACATTGGCTGTACGAGCGGGATTTTACTAAAAGCGATGAACAAAACAGGGACTGTGATAAACATCAATTT
>JADFSZ010000063.1 GCA_022560555.1 PVC group bacterium | reverse complement strand
TTTTACGCGATCAGAGATTTAGCACGCTCCGATGGCACGCCGACGAACGCACTATACGGATTTGCCGTTAAGCTCCTAAAAATCATCCATGAGGACAAACCCGATTTTTTGGCCGTGAGTTTTGACCGGCCCGAGAAAACCTTCCGTCATGAAGTTTTTGAAGAATATAAGGCCCATCGCAAACCCATGCCGGATGATCTTGTCCATCAAATGGAGCCCATTAAAAACATGATTAAGAATTTTGGTATCCCTGTTTTTGAAAAGGCAGGATTTGAAGCGGACGATGTTCTCGCGACTTTGGCCAAAAAGGGGACAGCTAAAGGGATGGATGTTTTTATCCTGACAGGAGATAAGGACATGTTTCAGCTTATCAATGATCACGTTCGGATTGTCAGTCTTCACCAAAAAGACAAGATTATTGATGAGAAAGTTTTAAAGAGTGAGTACCATTTGACGCCGGATCAGGTTGTTGATTTTTTAGCGTTGACCGGAGACGCGGCTGACGGGGTCCCGGGCGTGCCCGGAATAGGTAAAATCACGGCCCAAAAACTTTTAGACGAATTTGACACTGTGGATCAGGTGGTGAAAAATGTCAATTCCATTAAAAAAGAAAAGTTGAAAACAAGTATTAAAGAAAGTCTTCCCCTTCTTAAACAAGCGAAGCAACTTATCAAACTGGATGACAAAGTCAAATTAGATTTCAAGTGGGAACTGTGCCGCACTCCGGCCTTAAGTGAAAACGAAGATTTAAAAAATCTCTTTAAGGAATATGAATTTTACAGCCTATATAAAAATCTGGAGAACTTAAAACCATCAAATTCAAGCCAGGCAAAACCGACCTTACTGGTGGAAAGCAAGAAGGAAACGCTTGCTTTTTTAAGAAATATCCTTCAGTCAAAAACGACTCTCTGTTTTTTTTATGACGAATCTTCCCGCTTACTTTGTTGTGCCGAAGATAGGGGTAAAAAAGCCTATGCTTTTCCCATCGATCCTGACAATAAAACGGATGAGGCCTGTGAAGTGTTTGTTCAGATATTGGAGGCCCAGGACATATTTAAGATTGGCTACGATTTGAAGTCGATCGTAAAAATGTTTTTTAGGTCTAAGACCACTATCAACGGAGAATGCGTAGATTTAAAGATTTTGGATTATTTGATCAATCCTGAGGTTTCCAACGCAACGTTGGCGCAACTCTTAAGCCGTAGAGGAATGGGTTTTGTCGGGGAAGAGGATTTGGCTCAACAGGCCTGCGGTTTGGCGGAAGCGTATAAACATATTGAAAAAGATATAGAGAGAATGAAGTTAATGAGAACGTGGAATGATATCGAAAAGCCGCTCATAAAAATTCTTGCGAAAATGGAGCTTGAGGGAATCAAAATTGATCCCGCGTATTTTCAAGGGCTGAAAAAGGAATTTCAAAAAGAGCTCAACACTCTGAAAAAATCCATATATAAAGAAAGCGGACAAGAATTCAACATTCAGTCTCCCAAGCAGCTTAGTGAAATATTGTTTAACAAATTAAAGCTTCCGGTGATCAAAAAAACTAAAACCGGGTATTCAACGAATGTGGATGTGTTGGAGAAGCTTGCCGGAATGCATGAGCTGCCGAAACTCATGCTGGAATTTCGGCACTTATCAAAATTGGTTTCCACCTATGTGATTCCTCTCATGGAATCGTGTGACCCGAAAACACATCATGTCCACACAACGTTTCTGCAAACAGGGACAGCCACAGGACGCTTGTCAAGCCGCGATCCTAATTTGCAGAATATTCCTGTTCGGACCGTCTACGGAGAAAAAATCCGATATGGATTTATCCCGCATAGTTCTAAAGATATACTTATTTCCGCGGATTACTCTCAAATTGAATTAAGAATTTTAGCCCACCTTTCAGGAGATCCTAAGCTTTGTCAGGCTTTTTATGAAGGAGAGGATATTCATGCGCATACGGCCATGCTTCTTTTCCAATGTCCTTTAAGAGATGTGACACGAGACCAAAGAAGAGTGGCTAAAACCGTCAATTTTGGAATTATTTACGGCATGGGGACCTATGGACTTGCGCGTGATCTGGACATTAGCTTCAATGAAGCTAAAAATTTCATTGACCGGTATTTTGAGAATTATCAGGGCATTAAAAATTATACTTGCAAGGTATTGGAAGACGCAAAAAAGAATGGGTATGTTGAAACTCTTTATGGGCGCCGTCGTCCGGTTCTGCTCACAAAAACTTATGAACAGGGCCAAAAAAGCGGGGTGGAGCGTATGGCGATCAATGCTCCTCTTCAAGGAACAGCGGCGGATATTATTAAAATGGCGATGATTCGTATAGACAGGCGAATAGAACAGGAATGTCTTGATTTTCGTATGCTTCTTCAAATTCATGATGAACTGATATTTAACTGCCCGAAAAACCTTGCCGAAAAGGCGAAAAAGGTCATCAAGACAGAAATGGAGGGATGTGTGCACCTGGATGTCCCCTTGGTAGTCCATGTGAGTGAGGGGGAGCATTGGTCAGATCTCTAAATCACAAAAGACTTGACAAATATTTACGCATAGGTTAAAAGAACAGTAGCTTTGTAAGAGAAGTCCTGTAATGAGAGGCCTCCTCAAGTCACATCAGGGGCTAGGGAAAATCAGATAACAATAATTCTCCATTCGCAAAATCTTCGGGGTAAATCAGTTCCAGTGTTATACACGCAAAACCAATAGTGGGGAAATCATTCGTCATATGCTGAAGGTTGGGTTGACAGGCGGAATCGCCTGCGGGAAAACCCTCGCAAGTTTTTTTTTGAGCAATTTGGCGCGCATATTATCAGCGCGGACACAATTGTGCACGACTTGCTTGATCACAATGCCCGCTTGCAAAAACAGGTCATCCGTTTATTCGGAGAAGATGTTAGAGATAAGAACAACACACTAAACCGAGGAGAAATACTCAAAAGGCTCACTCGCCAGAAATCAAAATACCCCGTTTATAACGCGATCATCCATCCCTATGTGCTCAGGGAGATTAAATGGCATCTTAAAAAATCGAAAGCAAAGATTATTATTGCCGACATTCCTCTCCTTTATGAGGTGCGTATCCAAAATCTATTTGACTATATCGTTGTCGTTCACAGCCCTGAATATCTTCAAATACAACGTAAACAGAAGCAGGGATGGTCAAAAAACCAAGTCGAATTTATGATATCCAAACAACAGTCATCGAAATCAAAAGTCAAAAGGGCTGATTTTTGTATCCGAAATAATGGATCACGTTTTAAATTAAAAAGAGAGGTTGAAAACGTATGGAAAAAGCTACATCAAAAAAGGAAGCCGTAAAAACGAAATCGCCGAAAGGGAGTTCCGCGCAAGTAAACGAATCCAAAGATAAGGCCCCTAGCACGGAGCTTGCCCAAAAAGGACGCCCTTCTGAAGGTATGAATATTGTTAAATTGAAAGAAATGAATTCCTCCGAATTGACAACACTGGCTCGTGAGCTCAAAGTTGAGAATTATGGCAATCTCAAAAAAGCGGACATTGTGTTTGAAATCCTCAAAGCGCAAACCGAAAGTGATGGGCTCATGTTCGGTGAAGGGGTTCTGGAAACGCTGCCGGACGGGTTCGGATTTCTACGGAGCCCTAATTGCAATTATCTCCCCGGGCCGGATGATATTTATATTTCTCCATCCCAAATTCGTTTGTTTAACCTGCGCACAGGAGACACGGTTTCTGGTCAAATCCGTCCTCCCAAAGAAGGGGAGCGTTACTTTGCCCTTTTGAGGGTTGAATCAATCAATGGGGATGATCCGGAGAAGGCCAAAGATAAAATGCTTTTTGACAATCTGACGCCGTACTTTCCGAGAGAGAGATTCTTTTTAGAAACAGATCCGGAGCATATTTCCATGAGGATCATGGATTTGCTAACCCCTGTCGGCAAGGGGCAGCGCGGACTGATTGTGGCCCCTCCTCGAACGGGGAAAACCGTTCTTCTTCAAAGGATGGCGAACAGCATTACAACCAATCACCCGGATGTGGTGATTATTGTTCTTTTGATTGATGAACGTCCGGAAGAAGTGACGGATATGGAGCGTACGGTGAATGGAGAGGTGATCTCCTCGACCTTTGACGAACCCCCCGAGCGCCATGTTCAAGTGGCCGAGATGGTGATCGAAAAAGCCAAACGCCTTGTGGAGCACAAAAAGGATGTTGTGATCCTTCTCGATAGTATTACACGCTTAGCACGGGCCTATAACATCATTGTCCCTCATAGCGGAAAGATACTTTCCGGAGGGATTGATTCGAATGCCCTTCACAAACCCAAGAGGTTTTTTGGTGCGGCGAGAAACATTGAAGAGGGCGGAAGTTTGACCATTATGGCCACGGCGTTGATCGAAACAGGAAGCCGTATGGATGAAGTCATATTTGAAGAGTTTAAAGGAACCGGAAATATGGAACTGGTGTTAGACCGTCGTCTTTGTGACCGCCGTGTTTTCCCGGCCATTGATATCAATCGCTCGGGAACACGCCGGGAAGAATTGCTTATGCATCCGGATGAGCTCGCAAAAATTTGGGTGTTAAGAAAAGCTCTCAGTGAGTTAAATGTGATTGAAGCAATGGAGCTGTTAAAAGCAAGACTGGGAAAAACAAAGAACAATATAGAATTTCTCATGTCGATTAACTCAGAAAAGTTAAGTTGATCGAAATTTGATTAAGAGCCAAAACATCTTTTTATGCCTGTTGGTAAACCCTGAGAATATAAATTTATGCGTATGAGGGGCTCTCATCGCGGTGTGACTATCGTTGAGATCATTTTGACTATTGTCATACTCACGGTTGTTTCAGGAGTGACAGTTTTTTTATTGGGTGAAGCGCTGCAAGCTCACTTTGTGTTTTTAGATACGAAAAATTTGCATGATGAATTTCGTGCCGGATTCGATCGCTTGGTGATGGATTTAAATCGCCTGCGGTCTCCGGGGGAGATTACCGTTTTTACGGCGGATGAAATCCGATTTACGGATACGAACAACACGGATGTTCATGTGACTGTTTTCGGCAATCAGATTCTCAGAAATGGTGTGCCGCTTGTGAGCCACCTAGAGGCGCCCGGCGGATTGACGATCCGTTACTGGAATCTTGCGGGGGGTGAGGTGGTTCCCGGCGGAGGTGATCCCAGCACGATACACATGCTTACGATATCCGTTAAAGCGAAACGTGAAGAGCAAACTCAATCGTACACCACGGATATATTCCCTTCGAATTTCAGAAACGATCTAAGTCAATGGAACATAAAATAGTTATAGTATTTTGTGCCGCCTAGATAGGGGGGCTCAGATTGATGTCAATTGACAAGGGGGGGGGCTTTGTGTTAGCGTCTGGGTGTCTTTTTAGGTATGAATCGGATTTTAGAGGGTATGAAGGAAGGAGGTGTGCGTGTGGAGGCATATTGTGTTAAATGTAAAGCTAAGAGAGAAATGAACGATGCTAGCGAAGTTACGATGAAAAATGGACGTAAAGCGATGAAGGGGAAATGCCCGGAGTGTGGGACGGGAATGTATCGCATCTTAGGGAAATAGTCTTGTAAGTCAATATTAAAGGCATACTGGCAGAAGAGTGCACTCATTCGCAGTATGCCTTTTTTTGTTTTTAAACATTCTAGTGGTTTATATTACAGTATAAATTTGCGCAACGTTATGTAAGTTTAATATCATAAGGAAGTGAAAATGTCGTCTGCTGAACAGAACCGCTCGCCATGGCGTATCTTCCGGTATCTGATTCCCTATAAAGTATCTTTGGTGATCATTGTGATCTCCATGATCCTTTTTAGTGCCCTGCATGTGATATCTCTGTCGGCCGTTGTGCCTGTTGTGGATAAGGTTCTTGTTATCAGTCATGAGCCGATTCGGATTTTTGATATTTCTCACGTTGAGAAACCTTCCGGCAGGATTGACACAGTTAAATTGGGAATTAATCGATTTTTCCTGGATAAGAACCCAAGAGACATGTTGGTTGTCATCGCTTTATTTCTCTTGGTGGTCATTGTCTTAAAAGGAATTGTGGGTTTTATAAAAAATTATCTTATTGCGCGGCTTGGTCAAAAAGTAGTCCAAGACATACGAAATGAGGTTTATAGCCATCTCCAGCATCTATCTGTTCATTACTTTACGAAAGCCAAGACCGGAGAGCTTATCGCCCGTTTTACAAATGACATTGCTCTTGTGCGAACCGGCGTCACCAAGGGGGTCTGTGAAGTCGTCTTTGAACCGGTCCAGATTCTATTTTATTCTATCATATTATTTTTCTGTGAACCCCGCCTGGCGCTCTTCAGCCTATGCCTGATTCCCGTGTTGATGATTCCGATTATACAAATTGGGAAACGTCTAAAGCAGATCAGTGCTTCATGGCAAAAAAGACTCGGGGGACTCTCCAGCATTCTTCATGAAACCATAACGGGAATTCGGATTGTGAAGGCTTTTGCGATGGAGCCTTATGAGATTCAAAAATTTCGCAAAGAAAACCGAAAGCTATATAAAACGTATATGAGTTTTGAGAAGAGGAAAAACCTTCTTCCCCCTCTCATGGATATTGTCGGAGCCATCGGGGTGGTTGGGATTCTTGTTTATGGCGGACAAATGGTACTGGAAGAGTCTTTGACGAAAGGGCAGTTCTTGCTGTTTGTGGTGGCTCTGATTTCTATGTTGAATCCGTTTAAAAAGCTCGGAAAAGTTAACGGTGTTGTTCAGATGATGCTTGCCGCAAGCGAGCGTATTTACGATGTGTTGGATACACACCCTGAGATTGTGAGTAAACCTCATGCCAAAAAGGTTAAAGATTTTCATGATAAACTGGAGTTTTGCCATGTGGATTTCATGTATGACCCGAATGGGTGTATCCTGACGGATATTAATTTTACGGTCAAAAAATCAGAGGTTGTGGCGTTTGTTGGGGCGAGCGGTGGAGGAAAAACAACAATTCTCAATCTGATTCCGCGGTTTTATGATGTTTCAAAAGGTGCGATTATTCTCGACGGGATTGATATTCGTGATTTGGAATTGTCATCGCTAAGAAATATGATCGGCATGGTCACACAAGACACGATTTTGTTTAACGATACAGTCGAAGGCAACATAGCTTATGGTAAAAAAGAATGGAACAACGATGAGCTCTTTAGGGCGGCCAAACAAGCGCATGCCCATGAGTTCATCAAGAATCTTCCGGATGGGTATCAAACGGTGATTGGTGAGCGGGGTGTCAAGCTTTCGGGCGGTCAAAAACAGCGATTAGCCATCGCAAGAGCCTTGATGAAAAATCCGCCTATTTTAATTTTGGATGAAGCAACATCGTCTTTGGATACGGAGTCAGAAAAGCTTGTTCAGGATGCGATTGACACGTTGATGAAAGGCCGTACCGTGATTGCGGTTGCGCATAGACTCTCAACGATCATTCATGCTCATAAAATATTTGTTTTGGACCAAGGACGTATTGTCGGGGAGGGAACACACCAGGTTCTCATAGATTCCAATCCGATTTATCGTAAGATGTGTGAGTTGCAATTTCAAATCTAGGATGTCTTCAGCATGACGATGTAACCCGGAGGGAAAATGGTGGGCGCTACAGGATTCGAACCTGTGACCCTATGCTTGTAAGGCATATGCTCTAACCAACTGAGCTAAGCGCCCAAAATCGAGAATTCTACCAGAATGAATCAGAAGAGTCAATTTAGTCGAAATCTTTCATGCGTACATTAAAAATTCTTATCAGATCTCCTAACTGGTTGGGAGATGCCGTCATGATGCTGCCGGCTGTGGAGCAGATGCGCAAATTGCACCCTGATGCTCACATCACTTTGCTTATCCGCGAAAATCTGGTTTCGCTTTTTCAAAAATCACCTTTATTTGATGAGGTGATCGGCATTCAAAAGAGAAGAGACTTTTTTGGGTTCCGAAGAGTTTATGAAACAGCAAAAATATTAAGAAAAAAAAATTTCGATAAGGGATTTTTGTTTACAAATTCATTTTCAACGGCCATGGAGATGTTTTTAGGTGATGTTAAAAAACGTTATGGGTTTGATCGATACGCCCGAAAGCGGTTTTTAACACATCCGATAAAATATGATCCAAAAAAATGGAAGGCGAGACATCATGTGGAAACCTACCAATATATTGTGGATCAAGACAATACACGAGAGGGGAAAATACCTTTGTTTAGCTTACCCAAAGGAGTGGATTTTGGCGGCACACAGATACCTCTTCAATGGCTTGCCGAAAATGATTTACTTGTCGGTTTTTGTCCCGGGGCCCATTATGGCCCGGCCAAACAGTGGCCTTTAGAATATTTTCAAGAATTGAAAAAAAGTTTAATAAAAGAACATCATGCTAAAATCGTTGTTTTTGGCACAGGGAGTGAAGAAAATCTCGCGGAAGCTCTCTCGAAGGATGATCCGGACCATACGATTTCTCTAGCCGGAAAAACGGATACCGGCCAGCTCGCAGGACTGATTCAGCGATGCCGCGTGATGATTTGCAACGATTCCGGCGTTGCGCACCTGAGTGCGGCTCTGGGGGTGCCTACAATCGTTATTTTCGGGTCAACGGATCCGAAAAAAACACGTCCGCTGGGTGAACATGTGTCCGTTTTTTATGAGTCTGTCCGGTGTTCTCCGTGCTTCAGGAGGACATGTCCTTTAAGCCATGACCGATATCAATGTTTGCTGAAAATTCGTCCTGAACATGTTTTAGCGCAGCTCAAGGATATTTTTAAAGAGAACGCAGCGTAAAGACAGAATCTTTTAGGAAGAAGATCTTTTTAAAAGGGAAATGTTTAGGAGAATTTTTTTAGAAAAAAGCTTTTATAGAGAGAGAATAGAGAATGGATATTTAAGCGATACTTATCAGTCATAACAAGCGGAACATGG
>JADFSZ010000062.1 GCA_022560555.1 PVC group bacterium | reverse complement strand
AAAGTTTACTGTGAAATTCATCCCTACAATGTATCCATGCGTGTCCTGAATGATTCTTTTGTTAAAGGCATCATTCTTTCGGGCGGTCCATCCAGTGTTTATGGAAAAAAAGCTCCCGATGTTCCTTCCGGTCTTTTCGACCTTGACCGTCCGGTTTTAGGCGTTTGTTACGGTATGCAGCTGATGTGTAAGCTTCTCGGGGGACGAGTGGCCAAAGCCAAAAGTCGAGAGTATGGGCTTGCCCGCATCAGCGTGTCAAAAGCCACTGATCTGTTTTCGGGATTTTCTTCGAAGGAATCCGTTCCTGTTTGGATGAGTCATGGGGATCATACCACACGGCTGCCAAAAGGATTTGATGTTTTAGCCCGGACCTCCAACGCGCCGTACGCAGCCATTCGTCATCGCGATAAAAATCTATACGGCGTGCAGTTTCATCCCGAAGTGGCGCATACGCATAAGGGAGGGCGTATGATCGCGAATTTTATATTTAAGATTTGTCATTGCCGTCGTCAATGGACGATGGCAAATTTACTTCATGCCTCCATTAAGGATATCCAAAAGAGTGTCGGGAACGAGCGGGTGATTTGTGGTGTGAGCGGTGGCGTGGATTCTTTGGTTGCGTCTGTTATCCTTCATAAAGCGATTAAAAAACAATTAACGTGTGTGTTTGTGAATAACGGTCTTTTACGCCTGGATGAAGCGAAAAAGGTGATTCGTTTGTATCGAAAAAAACTCAAGATAAATTTTCGTTATGTGGATGCAACGCATAATTTTCTTTCGAAATTAAGCGGTGTGACAGATCCAGAGAAGAAACGAAAAATCATCGGACAAGAATTTATTCATGTGTTCGAAAGGGAAATTAAAAAAATCGGGCACGTGACGTATCTTGCGCAAGGCACTCTCTATCCCGATGTGATTGAAAGTATATCCGTGAAAGGTCCTTCGGCTACAATAAAAAGTCATCATAACGTGGGGGGATTGCCAAAAAGGATGAGATTAAAACTTATAGAACCTCTTCGGGAGTTATTCAAGGATGAAGTGAGAGTTTTGGGCCGAGAGCTCAAGCTTCCTGAAGAGATTTTGATGCGGCAACCTTTTCCCGGGCCGGGTCTAGCCGTGAGGATCTTGGGAAAAATTACAAAAAAGCGCTTGGATATTTTGCGTCAAGCGGATCATATTGTTGTCAGCGAGATAAAAAAGGCCGGATTATATTTCAAAACGTGGCAAACATTTGCCGTATTGTTACCCATAAAATCGGTGGGGGTTATGGGGGATGAAAGAACATATGAATACACCATTGCCGTTCGGTCGGTGAAAAGCTCTGACGGCATGACGGCGGACTGGGTCAAACTGCCTTACTCTGTGTTGAGTTCAATTTCAAGCCGGCTCACCAATGAAGTTCGAGGGATTAATCGTGTGGTCTATGACATTAGTTCTAAACCCCCAAGTACGATTGAATGGGAATAATTTCCGTAAATGGTAAATTGTAAATTGTAATTCGTGAAAGGTTTGAAAAGTATTGGAAAATGAATGCATTAATGACTTAGAATTTGGTACAATGTCAATGAAATCTTCCATGTAAAGCTATCGATTAATAAATCCTCTCGTTTTTTAACCATTTACGATTTACGGGTTACCATGTACGGCATTTGATTTTTGCTTTTAACCATTAACGATTTACAATTTACCATTTACGGGTTTCGATTTTCGCTTTTAGCCATTTACAATTTACTATTTACTAATAACGGTATTTTTATGCACACCCACTCTGATTTTGTTCATCTGCATGTCCATAGTGAATACAGCCTCTTAGATGGGGCTTCCCGCATTGAGGACCTTGTCAAGAAAGCCAAAGAATACAAAATGCCGGCCTTGGCACTCACGGATCATGGGAGTATGTTCGGGGCCGTGAAATTTTATCAAACGGCTGTCAAACACGGAATCAAACCGATAGTGGGATGTGAATTTTATGTGGCGCCCAGAAGCCGGTTTGAAAAAAAATCCAAATTGGGCGAAAAACCCTATTACCATTTCACGATGCTGGCCCGCAATGAGGAAGGGTACCGCAATCTCATGCGTTTATCCAGCTATGGATATCTTGAAGGATATTATTATCGTCCGCGGATCGATATGGAGCTTCTGGAAAAATATCATGAAGGGCTCATTGCTCTGTCAGGATGTTTGAGAGGAAACGTACCGTCACTCGTTATAAATGACGAGCTGCGTGAAGCGGAGGAACTATCCAAAAAATTCGCTATGCTGTACGGAGACGGGAATTTTTATCTGGAACTTCATGATCACTCCATTTCTCTTCAAAAAAAGGTGAACGAAGGATTGAGAGAGATTGCCAAAAAAACGGGTTTGCCGATGGTGGCCTCGAACGATGTCCATTATACGAATCGTGAGGATCATATGGCGCATGATATTCTTTTGTGTATTCAAACGGGCAGTATGGTTTCGGATGAAAAAAGGTTGAAATTCCAAACACAGGAGTTCTATTTTAAGAGCCCGGACGAAATGAAGACGATGTTTTCTTCTTTTAAGGGAGCCACGGCCAACACGATCAAAATTGCCGAAAGATGTAATCTTGAGTTGGATATGAAGACGTATCATTTGCCGAAATATCCGATGGAAGGAAAACAAAAGCCTGAAGAGTTTCTTTATGAATTATGTCTAGAAGGCATAAAGAAAAAATACGGATCTGATTACACGCAAAATCCCGCCATCTTAGAAAGGCTTGAGCGCGAGTTTCAAGTGATTAAAAAAATGGGTTTTGTTGATTATTTTCTTATCACATGGGATTTGATTTATTATGCCAAAAGCCAAGGAGTTCCGGTCGGGCCGGGCCGTGGGTCGGCCGCAGGCAGTATTGTTGCCTACACTTTGGATATTACGGATATTGATCCCCTGAAATATGATCTTCTCTTTGAGAGATTCCTCAACGACAATCGCATTAGTATGCCGGACATAGATATTGATTTTTGTTACGAGAGAAGGGGAGAGATTATTAAATATGTTACGGAAAAATACGGGGCTGATCGTGTAGCACAGATCATCACGTTTGGGACCATGGCCGCGAAAGCGTCTGTGCGTGATGTAGGCCGTGTATTGGGGATTCCTCTTTCGGATGTGGATCGTATTGCCAAAATGATTCCGACTGAACTTAATATTACAATTAAAGAAGCCATTGAAAAAGTTCCTGAATTAAAAGAGTTGTATATCACGAATGAAACGTACAGGAACCATTTGGATTACGCGATCAATCTTGAAGGGCTCACCCGGCACGCGTCTACGCATGCGGCCGGTATTGTTATCAGTGAAACGCCCCTGACAGAAAACACGCCGTTATTTCGCGGAAAAGATAATGTGGTGACCACGCAATATGACATGAGTTCCGTTGAGAAAATCGGGCTTTTAAAAATGGATTTTCTTGGATTAAAAACACTAACTGTCATAGAGGATACGACTGTTATTGTCAAAAGAACCCGTGGCATTGATATCGATATCAGAAAGATTCCGTTGGATGACCCCTTGGCCTTTACTCTCTTGAACGAAGGGAAAACTCTTGGGGTGTTTCAGCTTGAAAGCTCAGGGATGCGTTCTCTTATGAAAAGAATGGGAATTGAGGGCTTTGAGGAAATCATCGCCCTCATTGCTCTTTATCGACCGGGGCCGATGAATATGCTTTCAGATTTTATTAATAGAAAACATAAGAAAATCCCCATCAAATATAAAACGCCTTTAGAAGAGCCTATCCTTAAAAATACTTACGGGATTATGCTTTATCAGGAACAGGTGATGCAGATTGTCAACCATATCGGAAACTTCAGTCTCGCGGAAGCTGATATTTTTCGCCGGGCTATCAGTAAAAAGATTCCGGAAGTGATGGACCAAAGCCGGATGAAATTTATTGACGGTGCCGTCGAGAATGGTGTCAAAAAAGAAACGGCTGAAAAAATCTTTGATGACATTCTTCAATTCGCAGGCTATGGATTTAATAAATCCCATAGTGCGGCTTACGCGTTGATCTCCTATCAAACCGCGTATCTCAAAGCCAATTATCCGGTAGAGTTTATGGCTGCGCTGCTTGACAGCGAATTGGGGAACACGGATAAAATTGTTGAATATATTGATGAATGCCGTGAAAACGGAATTGAAGTTTTACCGCCGTGTATTAACGAAAGTTACGCAAAATTTACCGTTGTGAAGGAAGGAATCCGTTTTGGCTTGGCTGCCGTTAAAAATGTGGGAGAAACTGCGGTGGATTCCATCATTCAGGCTCGAAAAACGCATGAAAAGTTTCGTTCTTTGTATGATTTTTGTGAGCGCAATCAATTGCGTCTTGTTAATAAACGAGTGATTGAAAGTTTGATCAAATGCGGCTCGTTCGATTCGTTGAACCCTCAGCGCGCGAGTTTGTACGCGGCTGTGGATCATGCCATGGAAGTTGCGCAGAAAATTCAATCGGAAAAAAAACATGGACAGATGACACTGTTCGGCAAAGATGATGAAGAACAGATTTTTGAGCAGGAACTCTATCAAATGCCGAAGGTCCCCGAGTGGGCCGACGCGGAAAAGTTGGCCTGTGAAAAGGAGGTCCTTGGTTTTTACGTCACGGGGCACCCTCTCATGCGGTTTTCTAAAATCATGAGGATGTACGGGTTCCTATCATCAGACAAACTGAGGGCGTATCAAAACGCCAGCGCCGAAGTGACCACATGCGGGTTGATTACGAGCACGCGAATTGTGACAACAAAGAGAAACGATCGGATGGCTTTTTTGACTCTCGAGGACCTTGGGGGCTCTTATCCGGCTGTTGTGTTCCCCAGTGTTTTTGAGCGTGTGAAAAATATACTTAAAGAAGATTTACCATTATGCTTAGTCGGCCGTGTGGATATTAGGAATGATGAAGCTCAGTTGATTGTAACAGACGTCTTTGTTCTTGGTGAAATCTGCGCCAAATTCACAAAAGAAGTCGTTCTGAATATTTCAAAGGATATCGAGCAGGATCGATTGGATTATGTTAAGAACTTGTTGGAGGTTCATCGCGGTGCGTGTCCCGTTTTGATTAATGTAAGGCACGGAGACGAGAAGATTCGCCTGAAGACGTCTCAAAACTATTCCATCATTCCGAGCGAAAAGTTTATGGAAGAAATCCATGAAGTTTTAGGCGCGGACAGTATTGTATACGTCCCCGAGCGAAATGCCCCCCAAGTGCTCCCGAGCTCAAGCCGGGCCTGAGAGACATCCGGCCAAAGGCCCCATCGGCTTATTTAGATCCTAAGTTCTGATTTATCAATATATTAAAAAAGCATTGTCTTTCGCATAGTTTAAATATATACTAAAGTAGTTGATAAATTCGTGCCGATAGGATTTTTTGTGTCCGTCAAATATCCAAAGCAAATGAATATCATCCCTCCAACCCTCTTGGTCGTTGAAGACGATCCGGACTCCCAGGAACTTTTAAAAATGCTGCTTGAGGGGGAAGGATATTGTATTTTGCAGGCCCAAACAGGAGAAGAAGCCGTGGATATGGTTCGTACGCATGATCATATTCATCTTGTGATTTTAGATTTGATGCTTCCTGATATTCCCGGGACAGAGGTATGTAAAAAGATGAAAACGATGGAAGGGAATCGATTCGTTCCCGTCTTGATGTTAACGGCCAAATCGGAAACAGCCGATCAAATCACCGGCTTGGATGTCGGGGCTGATGATTACGTTACCAAGCCCTTTATAAATGATGTGTTGATTGCTAAAATTCAGGCGCTTTTGCGAATCAAAGAATTAATGGATTTTCAAATCCGGGTTCTGGATAGTATTGACAGTGCTCTTTTTTGCCTGAATCGTGATTGCCGGATTTTGTCACTCAATAAAAAAGCACGGGATTTCTTTTCAGTTACCTCGAAAGATATCGGGGATTCTGTATCGGAATTTATGAGCGGTTTTCGTTCGAATTTTGTCAATGAAATCGTTGATTATGTTTGCGAGAAAAACATTGTATATACTCTGAACAATGTTTCCTATAAAACCTCTGCGCCTCAAGCCCAAAGACGGTTTTTTAATGTCCGTTGTTTCCCTCTTGTCGCGACGGAAGGAAGCGATTCCGTAGTTTTGCTGTTTGATGAAGTAACCAAGAGGGTGAGGTTGCAAAATCGATTGCTGTCGTCTTCGAAAAACACCTTGTTGGGAGATATCACCATGACGCTGGCGCACAATCTCAATAATCCGCTCACATCCGTTTATGGCAGGGTCGAATATCTATTGTCAAAAATTGAGCCTGAGAAGGTTCCGGAGTATGTTGTTAAAAATCTGCGCATTGTCCAAGAATATCTAAACAAGGTTCTTGAGATTATCCGTGATGTGTCCATGTTTGCAGGAGGAAAAGAGTATGTTTCACGGCGGTGTAATATTCACGATGTGATCAATAAAGCCTTGGCTCTTACGGATCATGAGCTAGCGTGTCATGGGATCGAAATACAGACTGAATTTGACCAATCCATTCCTCAAATCTTGCTGGATGAGAATTCAGTCGAACAAGCTCTTATTAATATTATCATGAACGCGAAAGAGGCTATGTCTCAAGGGGGTGTTTTTAAGATCGAGACAAAGAAATTGGATGAAGAGAAATTTCTTCTCAAATTTTGCGATACGGGATGCGGTATACCCGAAAACGAACGCGCTTATGTGTTTGATCTATTTTATTCGAAGAAGGAAGCCAATATCGGACTTGGCCTCACGACCGTGGCGCGTGTTGTTCAGGAACACGGTGGAACTGTTAAGCTTGAAAGTGAGGTGAATAAAGGGACCTGTGTTACCATTGAACTTCCGGTATTTTCGGACAAAGAAGAAACATCTGTTATCAACCCATAAAGAGAAAGGGGACTCGTATGGCAAGAAGACATGAGCCGGTACAAGAGGAAAAGTTTTTGGATATCAATGCGGATATGCAGGGGAAATTGACATTTAAGGATTCCGTTAATCTTAAGATCAACGGGAGTTTTGACGGAGAATTGATCACAAAAGGTCTGTTGATTGTCGGTCCTAAATCCGTTGTGACAGCAACGATTGACGGGGATGAAGTGGAAATCGGAGGCCGCGTGAAAGGAACGATCACGGCGTCTATTCGTGTACGGTTGACATCCACCGCGCGTGTCGAAGGGGATATCCATACTCCGAAAATCAGTATTGAAGACGGCGCTTATTTCCACGGCCGGTGCGACATGATGTCGAAAGAAGGCGGGACGAAAGGACATAGTTTGATGTCCGAAGCCGAAGTGTGTACGTATCTGGAAATTGATCCCAAAACACTCAACCAATGGGCGCAAAAAGGAAAAATCCCTGCTGTTCAGAGAGAGGATCATTGGGAATTTAATCGTTCTCGTATTGATGCGTGGGTCACTGAATCGGAACTACGTAAATAAGGTGAAGGGTTCTTTAAGGGGCCACGACCTGTCCTATCCATGGATGACCGGTAAGCTATTTATGTGATGGTGGATTGATAATCATCCCCATCCCTCAATAAGAATGCGACTAAGAGGTTTGGTGTTATGCGCAAAAAATATATCAGTTTGGATGAAGCGGCAGAATATTTGAACTTGAGTCATCGAAATTTTAAAAAAATGGTTCGCCAAAAAAAGATCAAGGCCTATAAAGTTGCGGGGAAGATCCTCCGGTTTGACCGCGAAGAAATCGAACGCTTTAAAAATCGCGAAGGAGCATTATATAAATTCCGGTATGGAGGAATGATTAACCGATTGAGCGATTTTTGGAAGTACAGCGATATTTACATCATTTTCACGCTTTTAATCATTGCATGCATTTACTTTATTTTTAAAATCGTTTCATAAATCGTAAGAGCAATATGAATATATATCCCGGATATTCTGATTTTCTTAAAAAAGCACGAAAGGGCAAGACGATACCCGTGTATATTGAAATGCTGGCGGATATGGAGACACCCGTATCTGTGTATAAGAAAATTTCCAAAGAAAATCCCTACTCTTTTTTGCTGGAGAGCGTCGAAGGCGGAGCGCATGTGGGGCGTTTCTCCTTTATTGGATGCGATTCCAAAATGGTATTCCGGAGTAAGGGGCGTGATGCCGAGATATTGACCAAAAAGAAGAAAGAAAAAATCGTCGTGAATACACGTCCTTTGAAGATCATGAAAGATGTGTTTCGTACCTTCCAATATGTTCCCGATCCGCATCTTCCGTCTTTTTGCGGCGGAGCCGTTGGATATGTCGCTTACGATTATATACGCTTTTTAGAAGATATACCGGACCAAAACAAAGATTTGATAGACGTCTTTGACTTGTATTTTGTTCTATACGATGTGGTTATTGTTTTTGATCATGCTAAAAGAAAAATGCAGGTTGTATCCCACGCTGAGCTGGAATCGTCACGCCCCCGAAAAGCCTATGACCAAGCGGTGAAAAGGATTCATCAAGTGATGCGCCGTATCCGTATGTCCCCTAACGCTCTTTCGGAAATTAAAAGTTCAAAGTCTACCGGGAAACTAAAATCAAACTTTTCAAAAAAAGCATATGAAAAGGCGGTTCTCAAGTGCAAAAAATATATTAAAAACGGGGATATCCTTCAGGTAGTTCTTTCGCAGGTGCTTTCCAAAAAAATCACATGTCATCCATTTGACATTTATCGAACGCTTCGAACAATCAATCCTTCCCCCTATATGTTTTATTTGGATTACCCCGGTTTGACTTTGATTGGATCCTCTCCGGAAATTATGGTGACATTAAACGGAGATGTTGCTCAGGTTCGTCCTATTGCCGGCACGCGGGGCCGGGGTAAAACGGATAAAGATGACCAAAAGCTTGTTAAGGAACTTTTGGCCGATGAAAAAGAGCGGGCGGAACACATTATGCTTGTTGATTTAGGTCGCAATGATTTAGGACGTGTGTGTCAATCAGGATCTGTCAAGGTTAC
>JADFSZ010000061.1 GCA_022560555.1 PVC group bacterium | reverse complement strand
CGATACGCATATCTCCCCGCATAAAATTACGGGCCTGAAAATTTCTCACACCGTCCCAGAATGTTTTTTTATCGCGCTTCAAATCATCAAGTGAATAAACATCCGGTTCGCTTTTCATGAGCCAGTAGCGAATTTTTCGAGACATGTTTTCATTGTAAGCCAAATGTGCGGGGAAAACAAGGCAGACCCTGGTAAGACATGTGGATTCATTCTTGTGAGTGACTTGCAAAGCCTGTATAATAGGCGATGATGTTTGCAAAAATTCGCCAAATTTTTTGTCTTTCCTTGTGCGTAAACGTACTCGCCATCCTCTTTTTTGCGGGATCGGCCGAAACAGCCTCCGTTTTTACTGATCATGTTGAGACGGAACTTGTCTCTGATCTCGAAGCTATAGCTCCCGGCGTCCCGTTTTTGGTCGCTTTGCGTATGAAGATGGAGCCCGGGTGGCATACCTATTGGCGCAATCCCGGCGACGCGGGTTTGGGGACAGTACTGGATTGGGATCTGCCCGATGGATTTGATGCGGGGCCCATACTCTGGCCCTTTCCGGAGCGAATCGAGGTCCCTCCGCTCGTGAGCTATGGATACGAAAAGGAAACATATCTACTTGTTCAAATAACGCCTCCGAAAGATATCCCCTCAGATACTGTCACATTCCGTGTTCAGGCGGATTGGCTTGTGTGCCGGGAAATATGTTTACCGGGCGCGGCCCTGGTCGAATTGACATTGGATGTGGATAAAACCGGAGCGCGTGTTGATCCCCGCTGGTTAGAAATCATCACTCAGGCCAAAACAGAAATCCCGATCTTGGTGGAATACTCCCAATGGTCCGTGCAAGCTTTTTATGAAGAAGAAAGCATCTATTTGGAAGTATTTCCTAAAGACACCATCTCGTTTGATAAGAAAAAAAGCATTCGATTTTTCCCCTATGACAAAGAGCTCATTGTTCATTCTGCCGAGCAAGAAGTGATCCAAAAAGACCAGAAATACATCTTAAAAATAGCGCGATCAAAAACAAGAAAAGAAATGGGTTCTAAAATTCAAGGAATTTTGGTATCAGAAAGCGGATGGCGTGGGAGTGGATCAGAAAAAGCCATGCAATTTGATATAAAGATTCACGAGAGAGCCATGCCCTCAATCCCGCAAGAGGATTTCCAAAAATCTGAACTTTCGCTTGGGATGGCTATTCTTTTTGCTTTTGTGGGAGGATTGATTCTCAACCTCATGCCGTGTGTCTTTCCCGTGTTGTCGATTAAAATTCTTAGCTTCGTTAAACAAGCGCATGAAGATCCCAAACGTGTGATGATCCATGGATGGTTTTTCGCGGGGGGGATTCTGGTCTCTTTCTGGATTCTCGCCGGCTTGCTTATAGTGTTGCGTGCCGGAGGAGAGGAATTAGGGTGGGGCTTTCAGCTTCAATCACCCTATTTTTTATGCGGCCTGATAGCCGTCTTCTTTTTGTTCGGATTAAATCTTTTTGGTGTTTTTGAAATCGGGCTATCCTGGGTTGGAAAGGCCTCAGAGATCCAACAAAAAACCGGACTCATGGGATCTTTTATGAGCGGGGTTCTCACGACGGTTGTCGCAACCCCTTGCACGGCGCCCTTTATGGGTTCCGCCCTCGGGTTTGCCCTCTCGCAGCCGGCGTATGTCGCATTTTGCGTTTTTACCGGACTGGGCCTTGGATTGTCCGCGCCTTACTTGATATTGTCCCTTAATCCAAAATGGATACAACGTTTACCGAAACCGGGGCCATGGATGGTTACGTTGAAACAGTTTATGGGTTTTCTTCTTATGGCGACTGTTATTTGGCTTGTGTGGGTGCTGGGATTGCAAACGGACTTACCAACGGTCATAAAAATTTTGATGATGATCTTTCTTCTCGGATTTTCCATGTGGATTTATGGAAAAAACATGTCTGGCGGCAAAAGCGAAAAAATCAAAGCCTTATCAAAAATCCTAACGGTGATTATTATCTTGGGGTATGCCTTATATATTGGATTTTCGGGGGTCGCTTTGTCGGACAATTTTAAAGAGTCCGCACAAAATCAGACATTATCTTCGTCAGATGAAATTGGATGGCAGGAATTTTCTCTGGAAAAACTCGAGGAGCTCAAGGACCAGGGGGAACCGGTTTTTATCGATGTTACGGCGGCCTGGTGTCTCACATGTCAGGTTAATGAGCGAACAACGTTTCATCATCCTGAAGTTATCCGAGCCTTTGTTAACAAAGGGGTAATCCCGCTCAAAGCTGACTGGACGAAACGGGATCCCGTGATTACCCGCTTTCTCGCTCGATTCGGACGATCGGGAGTTCCCTTTTATGTTCTTTTTCCGGGGCCTGCAGATAGGGAGCCCATTGTTTTGCCGGAAATTATTACCCCCGGAATCGTGTTAGAAGCGTTGGGGAAGATATAAACTTACAATACTCATGATGGATATACAAGAGTTTGCCTCAAGATTATCTAGCTGTAAGAAGGTCGTTTTTTTTACAGGCGCCGGAATCAGTACGGATTCCGGTGTCCCGGATTTCAGGAGCCCCGGAGGGATATGGACGAAATATCAACCCGTTTATTTTGACGAGTTTTGTTCAAGTGAGCCTGCGCGGCGCAGGTATTGGAAGATGAAAAAGGAATTATATACTCTTTATAAAGATGTGTTGCCGAACACCGGGCATTTTGCGATCGTCGAATATGAAAAACAAAATCAGCTTTTAGGCGTCATTACGCAAAACATTGATGGCCTTCACCGGATTGCCGGACTTGCAGAAAATAAAATCATTGAGCTTCACGGGACAGACCGAAAGATCGCGTGTTTAAAATGCCAAAAGGAATTTCAGCCGGAAGCGATTTACGCAGATATGGACAAAGATGATGTATCTCCTAGTTGCAATGTTTGCGGGGGACTCTTAAAGCCCGCCACAATATCGTTTGGCCAGATGATGCCTATGGATAAAATGGAGTTGGCCCGGGAATGGTGTGAAAGCGCGGATCTATTGGTCGTTTTAGGGTCATCTCTTCAGGTTGAACCGGCCGCGTCATTCCCTAGAATCGCGCATGAAAGCAGTGTTCTTCTAGGTATCGTAAATAGAGATCCAACCCCGCTTGATACCCTGGCTGACTTTGTGTACCATGACAGCATTGGAAAGTTTTTTAAGGAGGTCGAAAGAGGGTGAAAACATGCCTAAATCGAGAATCCTGCCTTGAATTGTCCGAAATAGGGCACGGAAGGCCCCAAAGACCATTGAAGCAAGAACCGTGATAGAGAGGGGGGTAAATGGCTATTGCTGAGAAATTTATTTAGCAGAAAGACCGAGACTATGTTATATTTTCTACTGCGCTAAAGAGTCTAGAAGAGAGGAAGGGCCATAATTATGGAATTGTTTGATCTCATTAAGGAGGAGGATATTCTTTTAGATATCTCCCTCGGAAATAAAGAAGACATTATTAAAGAAATGGTGGCTCGCCTGGCAAAAAATCATGGATATGGCTCCAAAACCGAGGAATTACAAAAGCAAGTACTTGCACGAGAGAACATTGGGACTACGGCCATTGGACGCGGCCTGGCGGTGCCTCATGTCAAATCAGATATTGTTAGCGGTATCCACGCTTGTCTCACATATTTTCCGGAGGGAGTTGAGTTTAAATCTCTCGACGGCAACAAAACCAAAGTTGTGTTTTTAGTGATTGCCCCTCCCGATATGGCTGACGAATATCTTAAAATCCTGGCGCAAGCTACGCGTGTTTTAAAAGACGCCCAAAATCAACGAATCCTATTTGCCCCAAAGGACAGATCCGAAATTCTTGGTGTCCTAAAGAAGGTTTGCACTACATGAGCGATCCTGAAAGGGTCTTGCTTTTTCTGTGTAAATTGAGAAAATCAAAAATTCTATTTCCTGTTCTTGCCGTGTGTTCCTTTATATACCGGATGCTCGTATCCTTACGCCGGTTTCTTTATACAAAAAAGATTATCCGTGCATATGCTCCTGCCGTTAATGTTATTAGCATAGGAAACATCACAACCGGGGGTACGGGAAAAACGGTTGCCGTTGTTCATCTCGCAACATTTCTAAAAGGAAAATTCGAGAAAGTTGTCATCTTATTGAGGGGATATCAGCGTAAAAACACATCCAAAAGAATAGTTGTTGTGTCCGATGGCAACGGCCGGATTAGCGATTGGCGGGAGACGGGCGATGAAGCTTATATGCTGGCAGAAGCTTTGCCGGATATTCCGATTATTGTCGGAGCCGATCGCGCGCGATCTTCCAAATTAGCGGTTGAGAAATTCGGAGCCCAGGCCATTATTCTAGATGATGGTTTCCAGCATATGGCCTTGAGAAGGAATCACGATATTGTTTTGGTTGATGCAACGAATCCGTTTGATAACGGCTGGTGTCTTCCTCTTGGTAATCTGAGGGAGTCGAGAACGAGCTTAAAAAATGCGGATCAGATTATTTTAACTCGTGTTGATCAAGTCCCGGCACATGATTTAAAACGGATCCATAAAGAGATAAATGAAATTTCCTTAAAAAAATCTATTGTGGAAGCCACACATCGCCCGCAGTATTTTGTTTCATTAAAAAATCACAAAAGATTTCCTGTCCCTATGATTCAAGGCAAGAAGATCTATTCACTTTCTGGCATAGCCAACCCCGGCGCACTTCAAAAAACTTTGGAAAATCTTGGTGCGACCGTTCTCGGAAACTTTATCTACCCTGATCACCACAATTATTCTCTTGGGGATATCAAAAGCATTTTAAGCGCTTTGGCACAGACTTCATTTGATTATGTGATTACGACACAAAAGGATTCCGTTCGTTTAGCCTCTCTGTCCGAGGAACTGCCAAGCACATGTTACTATCTAAAAATTGAATTTGAATTCCTCAACAACAAAACCTGGGAGGATGTCTTACAATGTTAATGGAAAAAACCGGTAAAAGCAGGGCAAGCTTCGTTAGTATCCTTTGTGCAATTGTTGCCGTGATCTGTATTGTACTGGGCATATGCTTTTTTCGTCAGACACAAACGGAATATATCCCGTCTCAGCAGTATTTTGATACAGCCTTAAGCCTGATAGAAAACGCTGAAAAATCGATTTATGCATCATTATATATCATCAAGTCCAACGGTGACACCGAGAGAGAAAAGTCTCCCGATCGATTATTGCAGGGGCTCATTGAAAGGCATAAAAATGGTATTGATGTCATCGTTGGATTAGATCAATCTTATAACTATGGAAGCCGCCGCCGCGTTGATGCGATTAGTGATGACGCCTTCTTGCTTTTATCCACAAGCGGTGTGGCGGTGTGGCGGGATTCTCCGGAACAACTCATGCACGCGAAAGTCCTCGTTGTTGACAATAGGCATGTTCTCATAGGCAGTACAAATTGGACGTATTCCGCCCTGAATTTTAATGTTGAATCGAATGTCCTTATTCACTCAAAAAACCTTGCGAAGGAAATTATATCTCATTTTGATTCACTAAGAGAAGGGAACTTGTGATGTACGTTGGTATTGAGATTACACTATTCGCGATTTTTCTTGTTTTGTCCGCTTGTTTTTCCGGAACGGAAACGGCTCTGTTCTCGCTGAACAAGATTCAGCTCGGTCGCTTAAGAAGGAAAAAGGACAAAATTAATAAGAGAGTGATAAACCTTCTTGAGTCTCCGCAAAAGCTGCTCTCAACGATTTTGTTAGGAAACACGCTGTTTAATGTATGTGCGACAGCCATTTTCACGACGCTCCTTGTCTCACTCATTGGGGTTCAATGGGGAGGCGTTGTGTCCATGATCGTCATGCCCTGCCTATTGTTGATTTTCGGGGAAATCACTCCAAAAATGTTCGCGATACGTTATCCGGTATCGGGCGCGCAGAGATTTTCGATTATGATAGAAGGTTTTATGAAACTCACGGCCCCCTTTCAAAACATAATCGAGAAATTTATCAGTTTTGTTCTTCGGATATTTGGAATCAAAAAGTTTCAACAGGATTTGGCTTTAACAGAAGATGAATTTGTGAGTTTGGTGGATATAAGTGAAAAAAAGGGGATTGTCGAGGAAGACGAGCGTGAGATGATCACAAACTGGATTGATTGCTCGGATATCGATGTGAAAGAGATCATGACTCCGCGCGTTGAGATGGTGGCGTTTGACGTGAACACGCCGAGGGCTCAAGTGGAGAAAGAAATCAAATTACAGCGATACAAGCATTATCCGGTGTATCGTGACAAAGTGGATAATATTATTGGAGTGATTCAGGTGAAAGAATGGTTTTTTAATCCGGACAAAGATCTTATTGATTTAGTTCGTCCGGCGCTTTTTGTGCCGGACACAAAAAAAATTGATAAACTCATTTGCGAAATGCAACGGGACAAACAGCATGTGGCTTTGGTCGTGGATGAACACGGAGGCATTGATGGTATTGTGAGCATTATTGATATTGTCGAAGAAATCACGGGGGATATCCCCGATGAATATGACGTTCCGGATCAATTGATTAAGAAAATTGAGTCTGATCGCATGATTGTCAAAGGGAATTTACGTGTGGCAGATGCCAATGAAATTTTGGAGCTGAATTTGCCTCAAGATGACGAAGATTATGACACCCTGGCCGGATTTTTATTGAAGCAAATGGGCAAAATCCCCAAAAAGGGGGAGAAGACCGAATACAAGGATCTGCGATTTACGATTCGCCGCGCTACACGTCTTAAAATAGTGTCTGTTCTAGTAGAAAAAATCAAGAGGTCCGTTTAATGCAAGACATCATTTTTCTTGTTCTTATTTTCTTAGGAATATTGAGTTCCGGATTTTATTCAGGGGCGGAAACAGCGATCACATCTGTTATGAATCGGCTGCGCTTGAAACAGATGGCTGCGGACGGAGATTCGGAGGCCATCACCTTGGTCCATTTTCTCGAACGCAAGGAAGATATCATTTCCGTAACCCTGATTGGCACCAATGTGTCTAATATTCTCGTATCGGTTCTCGCGACTCTGATCGCGCTGGGCATAAATCCCTACTGGGGCGAGATCTACGCTATCGTGCTTCTGACTCCCGTGATTCTTGTTTTCGGAGAAATCCTTCCAAAAGCGATCGGCCGATATTACGCGATTCCGGTGTCTATCCGGATCATTCCCCTTTTAGAAATGTCGCTTGTGATTTTTAAACCTTTTGTTTATATATTCAGTCGTTTTAGTACATCCGTGATATCTGATGAAAAATCTTCCGAAGAGTTTCTAACGACGAAAGAGGAATTACAGACACTTGTCAGTGAAGGTAAAGAGCACGGTGTCTGGGATAGTCAAGAGCACGATATTCTTCAGAATATTTTTGAATTGGGACAGATAAAAGTAAAGGATATCATGAAGCCCATGGCAAAGGTTCGTAAACTCACTCCGAAAATGAACGTAGATGAATTAAGAATATTAGCCGCGCAAACAGGGTTTTCTTTATTTCCCGTCTATGATGAAAGATCCCGCATCGTGAAAGGACTCGTGAGTATTTATGACCTCATATTCGATAAAGAAAATATTACGTCTATCGAGGGAATGATGCGCCCGCTTTATGAAGTTCCTCATTTTAAGCCGATTGATGACTGTTTACGCGAAATGCGGATGCGCAGACAAGCCATGGCTGTTGTGAAAGATCAAAGAGGACGTCATATTGGGATTGTAACCCTGGAGGATGTTTTAGAGGAGATTGTCGGGGAAATCGAATGATGATTAGAAAAGACTTTTTTTTGCTTTGAAAAACTCTTCAAGTTTGGCCATGCGGTCTTCAAGCTGCTTCACGATGTCCGGAAGAACGTTCAATTTTTTCATAAATTTTGGTAAAAGAGCGATGGAAGCCCATCGTCGCTTTGCCTCCGAAAAGGGTTTTGCGGGAACCCCCGCATAGATTTGGCGTCCTTCCAGATCGTTTGACACGACAGATGTGGCAATAACCATTGCCCTGTCTCCGATTTTAACATGATCCTTAATGCCGACTTGACCGGCGATGACAACATTTTCTCCCAGCTGAACGCTGCCCGATATACCCGTCTGTGATATAATAATGCAATTCTTTCCTATTTGGTTGTTGTGAGCAATCTGGACAAGGTTGTCAATTTTTGTTCCTTGCCGGATGACGGTTGATCCCATTGTGGCGCAATCGATACAAGTATTTGCACCAATTTCCACATAAGATTCGATAATAACATTTCCGACTTGAGGAATTTTATAATGAATGCTGTCTTTCTCGACATAACCAAATCCATCTGACCCAATAACGACGCCTGCGTGAAGAATCACATTTGAAGCAATTATGCATTTTGGATAGATCGTCACATGGGGATGAATGATGCAATTTGCAGCGACTTGAACCTGGTCTCTGATCGTAACATGGGAATAGATAATCGACTCCGGTCCAATTTGACAGTCACTCCCGATAACGGCGTAGGCATCGATAAATGCCGAAGGATCAATTTTTGTGTTTTGCGCGATAACCGCTTTTGGATGAATTCCCGGGACGGGTTTTGGTGGCGGATGAAAAATATTGATCACTTGAGCAATCGCGAGGCGTGGATTTTTTACGCGCAGAATCGCTTTTTTTGATGACGTGATTTCTTCAGGAACGATAATAGCCGATGCTTCTGTTTGTTCGGCTTTTTCAAGATGCTCACTGTCTGTTGCAATAGTAATATGTTGTGTGGACGCATTCTCGATATTGGCGACACCATAAATGGTCAGATTCTCATCCCCTTGGATATGGCCATCAACGAGTTCTGCAATATCGGCAAGCCGTCTTTTTATCTGATTTTCTGAAATTGGCCTTTTTTTCATGATTGTGGTGATTATATTGGATTACAGGAGAGATTCAAGTTTTTTTTCATAGGGCGTTAGGTCAAGTATATAAATATATTACGATAATTTACACATAATAAAAGGTGTTAAAAAGTTTGACAAAATGTCTAAGACTATGCTATACATGATGTACAGTCTGGTCTCATCCCTTGAAATTCTTCTACGCTATCTGTGTACGTTGTTGATATATTTGAATGGGATTGCCTT
>JADFSZ010000060.1 GCA_022560555.1 PVC group bacterium | reverse complement strand
GGTCTCCCCATTTTTTGAGTTGTTAATGCTATAGAAAGATTTTTGGCCTACATAGGGGAGGAACTCCGAAGTTTCGGAGCGACGGACCCGAGAGAGCGGCCTGGATTTTCGAAGAGCAAAGCTCTTCAAAAATCTGACACGAGCTTTTCGGGTTCCAGACTCAGGTTGAACCGAGCGAAGAGCGAGGATAAAGCAAACGAGTGGCATGGTTTTCCGATGCCCTTACGGGCCTCGAAAACCATGCACGGGCTTATTGGGTTCCATATTCGGGATGAAGGAGCCTGCTGGAGCGAGATGCAATCGAGCGAGAGTGACCGAATCCTGATCTCCCCACCACTTTTATTTCAGGGCTGGGAAGCCATTGATATTTTTTGACCTTCCCCCCGCAAACTGGATCAGTTGAAAGTATAACGTAAAGATGGTAAAAGCGGTCAAGAGGAGGTCCAGAATGGGTAGAAAGAGGCATACAGAGGAGCAAACTATCAGGGTTTTGAAGGAAGGCGAAGCAGTGTAATGCCCCCGGTTAAGCAAGGGTTTTTTAAGTTAGAACTGGCACTGGTTTTTGGCTAAAAGTTTCATAATATTGTTTTGGCGTCATATTGTTCAAGGATTGGTGGGGATAATAACTGTTGTATGCATTGATCCATTTGCTCAGAGCATCAGAGAAGGCAAAGGGATTATCCCAGTCATAAGTCCAGACTAAGTCTTCTTTGATGGTTCGCATGACACGTTCTGTATCGGAATTGCCTTTGGGGTTACACCAGGTTGTAAAGATTTGTTTGATACCAACAAGGGAACAGTTCATCATAAATCTCTGACTGGTTGGCTGACAACCGTTGTCAGAGATGAGAAAGAGCGATTGATCTTTGATAGAGTCTCGGATGCCGCGAGGGAAACGCTTGTTAACAGCATTTTCGAGAGCTAAAAGCCAATCATCTGTTTTGGATTGGATGTTCAGAGAATAACCAACGATTTCTTTGGTGCACCAATCTAGGACAATACACAGATAGAGCCAGCCCCAGGGGTACATTTTGATTTTTGTCATATCGATGCCCCAGTAATGATTAGGGCGGTAGGCTCTAGGTTTAGAGCGGAACGGACCGCGACGAGCACGTATCCGCTGTCGTTTAGTCACGAGAAGGTTGTTTTCTTTCATGACACGATGGATACGATTTTTACCGGTAGGGTAACCTAGGCGATATTTCAGATAAGCCCAGGTACGGCGGTAGCCCCAAAGGGGGTGATCATCCTTGATGGGTTGAATCATAGCAAGGAGCCCTAAGTCACGCTGCCTGGTTGCTTCAGAACGTTGGCGTTGCATAACTCGTACTCGTTTTTAACTCAATAGTGAGATCACCAATGATGTTTTTAAGTTGTTTGACCTTAGTTTCCAAATGTTGCTCTTTTTGTGATTGTTTTTTGACGTCAAAGGCTTGATGGCAGGTTTGCAGGAACTGATCTCGCCATTTGTAATATTGTGTTTGAGATATCTGATATTTTTGGCAGAGTTTACTGACATCAATTTAGCAAGAGAGACCCTCAAGAACGATTTGAAACTTTTGTTTTCTGGTCCATTGTCTGCGTTTCATAGAATTGGCTCCTTTCGGTTATGAGCCAATTCTAACTTAGTTCGCCTTATTTGTTTAACCGGGGCAATATACTTCTCTTAGACCTCCTCTCCATAGGAATATCTTGCATGCATATGGTAATTCACATATAATCTTGGGCTTACAATAAAAATGAATAATAATTCAACACGGATACCAAGATCATTATGACTACAAAACGTATTGGGGCAATGCTCATTAACAGCGGGCTGATCGATGAAAAGAAACTGGCGCATGCTCTTAAAATCCAAGAAAAGGATGGAGGCTTTTTGGGGAAAATTCTTGTGGGGTGTGGGTTTGTAACCGAGGAACAGGTTGCAAATCATCTCATGGAGCAAGGAGACCATGATCGTGCCTATTTGCCTTTAGAAAAGTATGAAATTGATGTGACGCTGCTTGACACGTTTCCCGAAGAGGTATGCCGTAACATGGGATTATTGCCGGTCGATCGAATTGCAAATGTGCTGACAATTGCAGTGGCTGATGATATAGGTGTTAAAACTTTTGAACAAGTGAAGAGCCTGGCTTCAGACTGCGACATCATATTGTTTATTACAACACTATCGGAACTAGACCAGGCATTTGATAAATATTTCAAAAAGTAACTTATACAGACTGCAACAATATGTCATGCATTGCAAATAAATAAGGCACCTTTCAGGTGCCTTATTTACATTAATCTGATCAAAATAAAACGAATTTGCCTTGTTTTTACAGCCCTACAAAATCCTTCATCTGCTCTTCCGTCAACGAACCCACTTTCCTTGCCAGAATATTTCCGTCTTCTCCAATGAGAACCTTTGTCGGTATCGCGCTAACCTGATAACGATCGGCAATGTTCTGATCATCGTGAAGCACGATGAGATTTGAATACCGGTTGTCCGCAATAAACTTCTTAACCGTATCAATTTTCTTGTCCACACTGATATTTAAAACAACAACACCGCTTTTGTTAAGCTCCGGAACCATACTATTCAATCCGGGAAGTTCAATTCGGCAGGGAGGACACCAGGTAGCCCAAAAATCCAAAAGGACCTTTTGCCCTTTAAAATCCGACAAACTTACGGTTTCGCCGTGAAGGTTCGAAAGAGCAAACCCCGCCGCAGGACCGCTTGATAAAGCGGCATCCTGCACAGCCCCACCGTTTCGACTACATCCAACAAGAGAAGCCGCCGAAACAATAAAAGCAAAGAAGATACCGAGAGCGATCCGTTTCATCATTAAACAGCACCCACGGTATTCTTCACAGCGGCGTTAATCGCCTGCTCAAGATCCGCAATAATATCATCAATATGCTCAATTCCGACAGAGAGCCGCACAAGTTCCGGAGTTAAACCACTGGAACGCTGCTGTTCTTCTGTGAGCTGTGAATGAGATGTGCTTGCCGGATGCAGGATAAGACTCTTGGCATCTCCGACATTGGCCAGATGACTGAACAGCTTAACGCTGTTAATCAGTTTTTCCCCCGCTTCACGGCCGCCTTTAATACCAAATACAATCACGGCACCGGCGCCATTCTTAAGATATTTTTTCGCGTTTTCATGGGCCGGATCATCATCGAGTCCCGGATAGCGGATCCATTCGACAGAAGGACACTTTTTGAGCCATTTTGCGACAGCTAAAGAATTGTCGCAATGTCTCTGCATACGCACCGGCAAAGTTTCCAATCCCTGAAGAAACATCCACGCGTTATCCGGAGAAATGCAGGCTCCCAAATTTCTCAAGGGAACAGTTCTCATTCTTAGGATAAACGCAATCGGGTTGAGGTCTCCAAGATCATGTGCGAAACGAATACCAAAGTAGCTTTCCTCCGGTTCATTGAAAAGTTTAAATTTTGGGTCTTTCCAGTTGAATTTACCGGCATCGACAACAACGCCTCCGATTCCGGTTCCATGGCCGCCCATCCATTTTGTGAGCGAATTGATAACCACATCCGCTCCGTACTCAATACACTTAAGCAAATAAGGAGTTGTAAATGTGGCATCCACAATTAGAGGAATATTGTTTTCATGGGCCACTTTCGCGAAACCTTCCACATCGGCAATATCCAGAACGGGATTCCCGATTGTTTCAATGAAAATCGCGCGAGTTTTGTCGGTGATCGCCTTTTTCGCGGCTTCAGGAGTATTATCAATAAATTTTGCCTTGATGTTAAATTGCGGAAGGATATTGGCAAACATCGTGTATGTTCCGCCATAGAGGTTGTTCGTCGAAATAAATTCTTCTCCGGCCGAACAAATGTTAACAATAGAATAAAAAACACCCGATGTTCCCGATGCAAGCGCAAGGGCTGCCGCGCCGCCCTCGAGAGCCGCGACTCTTTTTTCGAGTACGTCCTGAGTGGGATTTCCCAAACGCGTATAAATATACCCGAGTTCTTTTAACCCAAACAGATTGGCAGCATGCTCGGTGTTGTGAAACACGTAAGACGATGTTCTATGAATAGGAACACCTCTCGAGGTTGTCGTAGAGTCCGGCTCTTGTCCTGCATGTAACGCTAAAGTCTCAAATTTATAACCGTTGCTTGGCATGTTGATTTCTCCTTCTATTCGACGTTAGTTAATTGTTCAAATAACCATGTGCTCAGATATCTTTCGCCCGTATCGCAAATAATCGTGACAATCATTTTTCCCTTATTTTCAGGCCGTTTAGCAATTTCAACAGCCGCGGCGACATTAGCTCCGGAAGATATTCCCGCGAGAAGTCCTTCTTCTCTCGCAAGACGCCGCGCGTAAATCCCGGCATCCTCATTTGAAATTTTAATAACCTCATCGTAAAGTTTCGTATCCAACACATCCGGGATAAAACCGGCACCAATCCCCTGGATTTTGTGCGGCCCGGGACTTCCACCTGATAAAATCGGCGATCCTTCCGGCTCAACCGCAATGGCTTTAAATTCGGGCTTGCGCTGTTTAATGACAGACGTCACGCCCGTGATGGTGCCTCCTGTTCCGATTCCCGACACCAAAAAATCCACTTGTCCCTCTGTGTCGTTCCAGATTTCTTCGGCCGTGGTTTCCCGGTGAATCTTAGGATTAGCCGGGTTTTTGAATTGCTGAGGCATAAATGAGTCTTTATGCTCTTTCAGGAGCTCTTCTGCTTTTTCCACAGCCCCCTTCATCCCTTTTTCACCCGGTGTCAGCACTAACTCGGCACCAAATATTTTTAAGAGCTTTCTTCTTTCTACACTCATGGTGTCCGGCATAGTCAAAATCAGCCGGTAACCGCGTTGGGCACATACAAACGCAAGCGAGATACCAGTGTTTCCGCTTGTCGGCTCAATGATGACTGTACCCTCATGAATCACACCGCGATCTTCAGCATCTTTAATCATACTAAAACCGATCCGATCCTTAACGCTTCCCAGGGGATTCATGGATTCCATCTTTGCGACTACCATTCCCGGCAAGCCAGACGATATCTTCTTTAGCTTAACTAAAGGGGTGTTTCCAACAAGACCCGTCACATCTTCAGCTATTTTCAGTGAAGCTGTTTTAGTAGACATGAAAACCTCCTTTTTAGAATGTCAAAACCATCAGATTTGAGTTGGAATGCGTGAGAATATCCTTCAACAACCACTTCATTTTGATGGGGTTAAAGAATATACCATGATATGTGTCACCGATCAATTGAAAACTTTACAAACCTTATCGTTCATGTCGTGATAATACATAAAACTTTATATATAAGTACTTTATGCATCTGCTTGTTTCGCGATCACAAATATAGACTCATCCGCCAGAATATTTGAGAACCATCCCTGCCATGATCCGGATAGAAGCTTGGATGACCGAAAGGAAATTTCCTTAACAATAGATATCTTTTCTTTCTGGCAAAGATCACGAAAATCGCTCAATGTGCCGATGTGAATATTAGGGGTATTGTACCATTCGAAAGGAACATGTTTACCTTTGGGCATTTTCCCCTTGGTGATCATTTGAAAACGAAGAGGCCAAAAGCCGAAATTGGGAAGCGAAACAATTCCTTTCTTGCCAACACGAAGCATTTCACGAATCACATAATCCGGCTGATGCACAACTTGAAGAGTTTTGCTTAAAATGACATAATCAAATGTCAGATCTAGAAAATCTGCTAATCCTTCATCCACATCTGCCTGAATAACAGAGATCCCTTTATCGATGCAGGAAATAATGCCATTTTCATCGATTTCAACGCCGCGTCCCTGAACATTTTTTTCTTTGATAAGCTGTTTGAGAAGTTCTCCGGATCCACACCCAACATCAAGCACACGGGAATCGGGCTCAATCAATTTAACGATTTGATTGTAATCAGCGCGCTCGTTCAATCTAGGATTGGTCATAAAGTTCATTTATTTTTCTTTTAATTTTAGATTTGATAGAAAACTTGAGATCAAGCGCGTGAGCTGTTCGTTTTCAAGCAAGAATGCATCATGCCCATAAGGAGTTTTAATCTCGCACAGAGAAACATCCACACCATTTTTGATCAGCGCTCTCACGATTTCTCTCGATTGATACGCAGGGAAAAGCCAATCCGAAGTAAAAGAGATCACCAAATACTTTGACTTGATTTTCTCAAAAGCTCTTTCCAAACTCCCAAATTTTCCTGCCAGATCAAAGTAGTCCATGGCTTTGGTGAAATAGAGATAGGTATTCGCGTCAAAACGCTCAACAAATTGTATCCCCTGATAATGAAGATAGCTTTCAACTTGAAAATCAGTGACAAAATCATAACTATACTGTTCTTTTTCCTGAAGACGGCGTCCGAATTTGTCATGCATCGATTCAGGAGAAAGATACGTGATGTGTCCGATCATACGCGCGATGGCAAGCCCCTGCGCGGGTGTTTTACCGGGAAAGTACTCCCCATTATTCCAATCAGGATCCGAAATTATAGCGTTCCTCCCAACCGCGTTGAAAGCAAGAGATTGCGCGCTAAGTCGACTCGTAGTCGCAATCGGAATAACGGCTTCAACCCAATCAGGATAACTGATCGTCCATTGAAGTGCCTGCATGCCGCCTAAGGACCCACCGGACAAACAAAGCACTTTTTTGATTCCCAAGTGGTCAATTAGCTCCTTCTGAACATTCACCATATCGCTCACTGTAATCATGGGGAATGACATGCCAAAGGGTTTTTGGGATTCCGGGTTAATTGACATAGGGCCCGTAGTCCCTTTACACCCTCCGAGAATGTTTGAGCAGATCACAAAATATTTGTTCGTGTCAAAAGCTTTGCCGGGTCCGATCATGATGTCCCACCATCCGGCTTTTTCCTCATCATAGGAGTGATAACCGGCAGCGTGAGCATCACCGGAAAGAGCGTGAAGAATAAGAATCGTGTTCGATTTCTTGTCATTTAATTTACCGTAAGTTTCATAGGCAATTGTGATTGGACCAAGTTTTCGCCCGCATTCAAGCAACAGTTCATTTGGCGGCTTCGCAAACGTATGCGTCTTAGTTTCTACGAGACCAACACTTTTTTGATCCATGCCCATTCTCACATTCGTATTCTTGTCTAGATTTAACGCCATTCCAATCAAGAGCCTTTCATTGTAGTGAATTCACTTCGTTTTGCAATTTTTTTATTTCGAAGGATTCTTTTAAGAGATAGAGCGACTAAAATAAACATTATGATCCCGGCCATCAAACCAATCGGGGTCATTTGATGCTCCACAACCGTGTCAGAGATGTCGGAAAGTGCGTCCCACCCAAAAAACGCGTATAAGCCATCCAACAACAGGCCCATGAGAATGGCTCCGATCGATATTACGGCAAGATAAAGGATCGTAAATTTTTTCCCAAGCATATTGTTAACAATCGTGATCGAGGCCATATTGCTCACGGGGCCGGCCGCGAGAAAAACGAAGGCAACACCGGGAGAGGCCCCTTTCGCCAACATCACAAGAGCGACAGGAATCGATGCCGTCGCGCATACATACATCGGGATACTGACAACGAGTACAACGAGCATACCTTTGAGTCCTTGGCCTATTTCAACAAACAAGGAGTCCGGGACAAATGCCGCTATAGCCCCCGCGAGAAAAAGGCCCAAGATCAAATGCACCGTAATTTCATCAAGAAAATCTTTATAGGCAAATTGAATTGAGTGCTTTAATTTTTCAAACCAATTACTTGACGAGAATCCGCCATTATTATTACAGCAGCTTTTATCACCCGCAACTTCATTAGCCGGAACGTCTGCCAAAAAAATGTTTCCCGTTACACCTCCGACAACACCCATAACCATGGCGGCTATAGGTCTAAAGAACATGAAAACAGGCCCCATTAATCCTCCCGTCGCGATGATACTGTCAATACCCGTTTGAGGAGTGGACACTAGAAATGACAATGTTGCCCCGAGACTCGCTTTATGTTTACGCAGGGTTAATGCCGCCGGGATAACACCGCAGGAACATAGCGGGATGGGCACACCGACCAATGCTGCTTTGAGAGAACTCGAAAAATTGTTTTTTCCAAGATGTTTAAAAATAAAATCAGACGGGAAATATACATGGCAAATTCCGGCAAAAAAGAAACCAATCAGCAAATACGGCGACATAGCCGTAAATAGCATCAATGATTCAATGCCAAAATCTTTAACCCACGTCAATACTTGTGTCATATGCAACCTGAATCAATCGCCTTTTCGATGCTGCTTAATCAAAACCACGCTAAAAATACACATTGATAAAAAGAACACGTCGATAAGCGCATTAATCAAAAAACTCTCGCTCTCATATTTTATACCCAGTTTTGAAAAGTACTCCATAACCATCGGCTCCCCAAGTGTGATTTCAAATACGTCAATGATTAAATTTATGAGAAATGATGCCGCGTACAGGATAAACATGCATTTCTTTCCCCACAGCGTGTTAAAGATCAACCCAATCCCGCACACAAACCCAAAGAAATTAATCAGAATATAAAGTTCACTTAAAAGCACAGTCGATATACTGTTTTGAATCGGGAAACCGCCGACGCTCATCATAGTAAATGAGCTTATAAAGAAATCCGTATTTAGATATGCCTTGCACGCCCCAACAACGATCAAAAAAGATCCCAAAACCAGCACCGTTAAGCGAATAATCTTTTTCATGTTTTATTCCTCCTCATCGGAATATTTTATCTTTCTTATCCAAAAACGGCTGCTTATCAAAACATTAACAGGATGCATGACATTGATGAAACAAGTTCTTCACGGCTTCCCCCGGAGACGATTGACCAAAGACCGCGCTTCCCGCGACAATCACATCGGCCCCCGCTTGTCTGATGGATACGATATTGTTCGCATCCACGCCTCCGTCAACCTCAATGAGAGCTTGATACCCGTTCTCATCAATAAGACGTCTAAGTTCCTTTATTTTCGGCATCACTTCGGGCATGAAAGCCTGGCCCGCAAAACCCGGCTCCACAGTCATGACAACAACAAGATCAAGAATATCGAGATAAGGCCATACCTCAATTAGTTTTGTTTTCGGTTTAATGGCCACACCGGCCTTGTTACCTGCCTCTTTAATCTGACG
>JADFSZ010000059.1 GCA_022560555.1 PVC group bacterium | reverse complement strand
TATATCTTCCAGATCTATGGCCCTAGAAGAAAAGATTTTATGTATGATAACATCTTCGACGGATGCGAATTTTATGTTATATTCATTTAGCTTTATTTTCTTGGCTCTTTTGATGGCCTGTTTTTCATAGATGGAATTAGAAAATATAAAATCAATGCGTATTCCGGAGACCTTATCCTTGACCGGATAAACATTGGTATCCCGAACAAACTTCGGCACATTTCGCACTAATTGGCCGAATTTAAGGGATTTAGATATGGATTGAATATCGCCTAACTGGTCAATATCTACGCCAAGCGTGATATCGATATCATCGGTCAAACGCGGGCGACCGTATACAAGGACAGCTTGTCCCCCTATCAGCATATATGGCACATTTTTCTTGTCGAGTTGCTGCGCTATTTTACAAAGCAGGGATTCCATTTTATAGGCTATTCAAGATTTTTGCGATCCGGATAGAGGTTTGCATATCTTTTAAGGGAGGTGTTTTGATGCCAATTTGAAGGTATTCCTTGTAAAGCATCTTAAATATCTTCAAAGAAGCCCGGTAAGTCCGCTTTTCATTGGCTATCATTTCCCGATTGAATTTACTGAGCAATTTGGCTTGATTGCGATTTATCATGACATCATTATCCCATTTTGATTATCGAGCTATAGCCTTGTAAGCTTTACAACATGTTATAAATTATAACATTTGTAGCGATGTTTATCCAATAAAGCTTTCTTGATCTATGGCTGAAAAAGTCTAAGCGTCACTTCTCTTCTACATACCACTCATAACTGATCAAAAATTAGGATAGGTTAAATCCTTTAATACGCGGAAATTATCCTCGGAGTGATCGCAAAAAGTGTTGTCAGGAATGATTATTGAGAATTAACTTGCACACTATTTTTCTCTAAGCGGGCAGCGCAAGTAATTGCTAGAAAATACTTGTTCCATTGGGCCGGTGTGGAATGATAGCTGTTTTTATCGAACAAATCATCAACAAATAATTCTCTCATACGTGCCACCTCTTTTCTTTAAGGCGGGATATCTTTTTTGTGGATTCTAAAGTTAAATCTATAAGTTCAAGTGCTCGCTCAGCCGCTCTTTGACTATAGGGTATATTTTTCTTTTCGCGCCATTTAATCGCTCGCTCGACTTCACTCCCAATGTTTGCCAATTGGGTCATAAAGGACATTTTCTGCCATCCCCCCAAGGCTAGCTTCTCATGATAAGCAGTCATTTGTTCCACATTCTCATTGATAATATTTACGATTTTTTCGCGAATTTCCTTGTTTTCGACTTCTCTACTTCGATTTCCTTGCGAGGGACGGATATTAATCATTGAGTCAAATTCGATAAATTCAGGACTCTCTAATTCAGGATAGAGATTGATGCCCCACAGATTTTTTCGCTTTGAACCCTGCTCTAAAAATAAAGCCTCCAAGTCCGAATTAAGCTCCGCATCTACGGCCAATTCTTCAAGTGCGACATCGATAACAGCTTTGACCATGTCCCCAAATGTTGTCTGAGCCATCTCAAATAACTCTTTCTTATTAATACTTTCCTGTACAATCTTCATAAACACTCTAAATTAGGAATTTAATTGAATGAGAGGAATATCTAATTGTGACCATGACCTTTTTAGTAGAATTTTCATATCTTCTTATTTTGAATATTTAAGGTCTTTTTTAGAAGGTTTTTGGAGGTTTTTTTATAGATTTGATTAACGTAATAGTGTTTCCTTTATCGTTAAATATGACACTGTCCATATAACTTTTAACAATCAGCAATCCCTTGCCATGCTGTTTCATGAGATTGTCATGACTATAAAATTCTTCCGAATCTATCAATCGATGATCAAATCCTGACCCCTCATCTGATATTGTTATTTTGATGTCCCGATTTGCATGCTCAAAAGTAATATGAATCTTTCGATTAGCCATTACCGGATTCCTCAAGCGCTCACTCATCAAACGCTCATATTCTGCCATATCTTCATCCTTGACATGAGACCTCATTTCCAGGTTTCCATGCTCCCGGGCATTCAGCAGTGCTTCAGACACAACCACATAAAATGAGTTTTTCTCATGAATGGGTATGGTATGGCTCTTCGTGACAAATTGAGCTAACTGGCTTGCAAACACCTGGACATTGAAGTCCTTTGTGGCGAATTCCCAGTTCATTTTGCCAAGGGCTGACAAAGGCTGCGTAAATTGCTCTTGAGGCTTGTCCAGTTCAATGAGCCGGTCTAAGGAATGATATAGCTCATGGATTTTGAAGGGCTTTCTTATAAAATCAGCCGCCCCGAGCCGAATGGCTTCCATCGTGTTCTCAATGTCCACAAAAGCTGATATAAAAATCACAGGTATGTTATTTTCATCGCTCCTGAGACTTCTGAGCATATCTAAGCCATCCATATCCGGCATCATGATATCACTGATGACATAACTGGGCTTCTTCTTGCGGATAACTTCAAGGCCATCCTGACCGTTCTTAGCGGTAAAAACATCCGATTTGTACTTAAGCTCAACGGCCGATTTAATCATCTCCGCAAGGTCATTTTCGTCATCCACAACGAGTATTTTCAAGCTTTTGTCCCCTATCAACATATAATGGATGGTTCCTTCAGAACAGGCTGGTATTATAGCATAAATGACTCTTCGTGATGAGATGGAATCTCCTACACCTTTCTTTCAAACCACACTCTCCTTACACCTACGAGCTGTATTGGGAGGTATCTGTGGGAGAATTGAAAGGGAATCCAGTGAACTCTGATCCTAAGTAGGAAAGTTACTTAAATGGCCGCCCCTCATACCAAGGGGTGTCAAACTTTGAAGAATTTGAATATACACTTTGATTGTTCTAGCCTTGCCAGATGAGCTTGATTTACGAAGAAAAGCTCCATAACGGGGCTCTTGCAAAAGAAGCCTATGAATAAGGTCATAAAACATTTTTCGGGGAGCTTAGAAGAAGAGTTAGCCCGTGAAAGTCGTGAACGGTTTTGAGACGGGAGCCTTTTATCCGGTATTTTCTTCTTTCTTTTTTAGTACGGTTGAAATGGACCCTTTCGTAACGTCGATTTTGACATTATCCGCCACCTTAACCGTAAAAGCTTTATCTTTAACACCGGCAATCACACCATAAATCCCACCTGAGGTGACCACATTGTCCCCCTTCTTGAGATTAGCCACCATAGCCTTGTGCTCTTTTTGCTTTTTCTGCTGGGGACGTATAAGCAGCATATAAAATATCCCAATAATCAAAATCATCGGAAACATTTGAACAATAAACCCCGCCGGTCCTCCGGATTGACTGGGAGCGGGTGCCGGTGCCTGCGCAAATAACATAACGTAATCAAACATGAGTTTATTCCTTTCAATAATTTTTATTAAAAATAGTTCTTATTAAAACATCTATTACCTATAAACACTTTTTTATTAAAATAATCCGGGGAGGCTCATTCCACCCGTGACTTTTTTTATTTCCGACTCTGAGACCTGTTTAGCGCGATCCATGGCTTGGCGGCATGCACTCAAAACTAAATCTTCCAGTTTTCTCACGCGATCTGAATCAACAACGTCCGGATGTATCTCAACTTTACGAATTTGAAAATCCCCCGTGGCCGTCACCCTTACAGCTCCCCCGCCGGCACTACCCTCCACTTCGGTTTTAGAAAGCCCCTTTTGCACATCTTTCATTTTTGACTGCATTTCCTTGGCCTGCTTCATCATTTTTAGCATATTCATGGACGCGCCCTTTCAATATTAATTATCTCAGCATCAAACGTATTAATGATACCTTGAACACTAGGATCGTTCAAAACTTGCTTGGCAGATGTTTTTAGCTCTTGATTCCGGTCTTTCACAGAAGAATCAGGTTTTTTTTCCAAATCAAAAAAGTCCACTCGAAGCTCACGGCCATAAATACCCTTAGCCACGGCACCAATAACCTCACGGGATTCGTTCTTATTCACAATTTCTTTATGAAACATATCACGCGTGCGAAACCCAAACAGAAGTTTGTTTCCCTCAATCTTAATTTTTCCTGCTTTGCTGAGATTAAGACCAATCGTAATGCTCTTCTCTTTAACGAGACGCAACATCTTCTCTATTTTTTCTTCGTCAGTTGCGTTGCTAGAAGGGTTTGATTTAGGTTGAGGAAGATCAGGATTCGAGAGAGGAGCCTGAGCCACCTCTTCCTGGCGAGCATGCGCCGAAACTCCTTTAGCACCTTGCTTTTTCAAAAGAGTTAATAGCTCATCCACAGTAGCACTTTTTGGCATCGCGATGAGACGCAAAACAGCAATTTCACTAACCACCATGACATCTTGAGCACGACGTATATCTTCGGCGAGAACCTTTATCACATGGAAAATATAGAACAATTCGTGTTGCGTAAACAAATCCGTTGTTTTCTTAATACGTTCCACGTATTCCGGATGCAGTTCCATTTTTTTGAGATCTTCTTGATCTTCAACCGCTTTTACAACAATCAAATCACGGAGAAACATGACTAAATCCGTAAAAAACCGGGGGAGATCGGCTCCCTGATCGTAAATTTGCCTCAACCTTATGAGGGCCTTCGGGCCCTCTTTTAAGTGAATCTCAGACAGCAATCCAAAATACTGGTCATCTGTTACGGCCCCAGAAAGATTTAGGACATCGGTTTTTGTGATTTTAGCCGAAGAAAATGATATCAGCTGATCAAGCAAAGACTGAGCATCACGCAAACTCCCATCCGCGAAACGGGCAATTGAGAACAGGGCATCTTCTTCAATTTGTATTTTTTCCTTCCGGCAAATATCACGAATGGTTTCGACAATAACTTGGCTCGTTATGCGCCGGAAATCAAAACGCTGACAACGAGACAAAATCGTGAGTGGTATCTTTTGGGGTTCCGTAGTTGCGAAAATAAATTTCAAATGTCTGGGAGGTTCTTCCAGCATTTTCAAAAGAGCATTGAAAGCATCCTGTGTGATTTGATGCACTTCATCAATAATGTAGACTTTGTATTTAGCTCGCACCGGAACAAATTGAGCTCCCTCTCTTAGTTGGCGAATATCATCAATTCCCCGATTGGAGGCGCCGTCTATTTCAATCACGTCCAGACTTACTCCCTTCGTAATCTCATCACAGAGCGAGCATTTTCCACAGGGGTTTACAGTCGGTCCTTTTTCACAATTAAGTGATTTTGCCAAAATTCTCGCCATACTGGTTTTTCCCACACCACGGGGACCCGTAAATAAAAACGCGTGCGGGGCCCTATCGGTCTCAATCGCGTTCTTAAGAGTTGTGGCAATAGGCTCTTGGCCGACTAACTCATCAAAGGTTTGAGGACGGTATTTACGGGCAAAAACTAAATAAGACATAAATCACTACACTCCGATAAAAAGTGATATGGATAAAGAATGCTGATTATATCTACTTTTTGGATATTATCCACTATTCAATTGCCATTATTCATTGGGTTCTGGTTTCATCTGTGGGAACAAGATCACGTCACGAATATTGGTCATGTTCGTGAGTATCATCACAAGCCGATCAATACCGATACCTAAGCCTCCCGCGGGAGGCATGCCATACTCTAAAGCACGAATATAATCATAATCAATACTCTTAACCTCCCCTTCATTGATATGATCTTCAATTTGTTTCTCAAACTTATCCCTTTGGATAATCGGATGATTTAATTCCGAATACGCGTTCGCAACCTCTTGCCCCCCCAAATACAGCTCAAAGCGTTCCGCAATATCCGGATGTCCTTCCTTAATTTTTGTCAAAGGACATAAACGCGCCGGATAATCCACAATAAAAACAGGACCAACAAGATTGGGCTCTACTTTTTCATCAAATATTTCTAGTAAAATGGCATCATCAATCATACCGGGATCAAATTTGACCTCAAGCTTTTTTGCTAAAGCCGGAACATCTTTTTCCTGATCAAGCTTCACATCGGCGTACTTCTCTATCGCTTCATGGAACCCCAGACGTTCCCAGGGACGTTTCAAATCCAGCGAGGCATTTTGATACTTGAGGCATTGTGTGTCAAGAACACTCTTGGCCACTCCGCAAATGATTTCTTCCGTAAGATCCATCATATCCTGATAATCCGCGTACGCCGCGTACGCCTCCAGCATAGTAAATTCCGGATTATGTCTGGGAGAGATCCCCTCGTTTCGAAAACTCCTATTGATCTCGTAAACCTTTTCCATCCCTCCGACCAATAAGCGTTTTAAAAATAATTCCGGTGCAATCCGCAAATACAAATCGATCCCAAGCGCATTATGATGTGTTTTGAACGGACGCGCAATCGCGCCTCCGGGAATTGACTGCATCATGGGGGTCTCGACTTCTAAATATCCCTTTTTGTCTAAAATGGAGCGAATCTCTTTAATAATCCGGCTTCGCTTTTTGAACACATCCATCACTTCCGGATTGACAATCAAATCCACATATCTTTGGCGATACCGCGTCTCAACATCCGTTAAGCCATGCCATTTTTCAGGCAATGGGCGAAGTGATTTAGCAAGAAGAGTGTACTGGGACAGTTTAATCGTGATCTCCCCCGTACGGGTCTTAAAGACCTCTCCCTTCACACCCAATATGTCTCCTATATCCGTTTCCTTAAGAGCTTCAAAGGACTCCGGCTCAAGATCATTCAGTTTTGTATAAACCTGCATTGTGCCCGTTCCGTCTTTGATATCAAAAAACAATGCTTTGCCATGTCCCCGCCACGTCATCACACGTCCGGCCACACATACCGTTATGGGCGTATCCGCGTTATACGTACTTTTCACGTCTTCAATTGTGCTGGATACTTCAAATTTTTTCCCGTACGCGTTTTGCCCCTTGGCTTCGATGGAACTCAATTTCTCACGACGCACCTTCATCAAATCATTTATTTCTTCCATAAAACGATACCTTTGGGATGGTCCTCTTTTAGTCTATTGCAATTGTACATTAAGAAAGTATTTCAAACAAGCTTCGGGCATCATTTGCGACCACACAAGCTCCGGCTTTCTTAAGTTGCTGAATACGGGCGCGATCCTTATCCGGTACATATCCGATGGCTTTAACCTTGGGGTATCGTTTCCGGACGTTTCGAGCAGCGCGCATATCATCCGGTTGATCTCCCACATAAAAAACACTATCAAAACGCCCTTTCGCCGCCTGAATCGCGTAAACAAGCGAAAAAGGGTTCGGTTTTGTCAGGGAAATTTTTCTTCCGGTCCTTTGATATTTCTTTTTTTCTTCCTTCCAAACCACATCAACCGGAACAACCACTGAAAAATACATGTCCATTTGAAAGCGATCCATTGTCGGCATTAATTCTGAACGCGGCCGGCCGGTCACAAGCCCGAGAGTATGCCCCTGTTCCGTCAACTTTTTAAATACTGTTTTTGGGATCAATGGTTTTTCTTTTAAATACGCTCCGTTGGATTTAATAAATTTAGATGTTAGACCATACGCACGCCTAAAACACTTACGGCCAAGATAGGCTTCTTGAAATATGCGGCGTACAATATTCGTTGATTCAAGTTTGCCTCCGTAAAACACAAGATTTTTTGCCTTGTCCCCAACCGAACGAATGATAGCATCGAGCCCTCGATGCCGGCAAGGGATGTTTTCTAAAAATTTTTTGAGTCTCCGCGTTTGAATTCTTTCCGGAACGGCAGATGCCCGAAATTCCTTTTTCCAGCGTGAAAGCTGATGGAGGTTAACTTCAAGATCATTGGAACGCTTTAACAACACACCTGAAGGAAGATCCAATAAATCCAGATAATAGTAAAGTAATCCGGCTGTCAAATCCCAATCATCATTAAATCCGCCAAAATATTTTAGAGCATCAATGTCTTTTCCGCATACAATGTGTCCACGGGGCAGCTTGAAGCCAAGAATTCTTTTTAAATAATATTCCACCGTCCGGATAATAACGGATCGATAGGACCCGGAAACATCAAAAAGAACGCCGTCAACATCGAACAGGATCAGGTGCTTCATAATCGGTAAAATTCCTTGACCCATTCGACTTCTTTTTGGAGGCCGTCTTCCAAGGTGGTTTTCGGATCAAAACCTAAATCATTTCTCGCGCGGGTGGTATCTGCCGAAGTATGCCGAACATCACCTTTCACCGTGTCTTGATATTCGATTTTGATTTCGCGTCCAATAATCTTCTTGATCATATCCAGTACAAAATTGATGGACACCCTTTCTCCTCCGCCGATATTATAAACTGTGCCCGGTTTCCCTTTCTCAAGGGCTTGGCAATTCGCCGAAACGGCGTCTTCAATGAACGTAAAATCCCGCGTCTGCTTTCCGTCACCATAAACAACAATCGGTTCATCCCGCAAGGCGCTTCGTATAAAACGGTGAAACGCCATGTCCGGACGCTGGCCGGGACCATACACCGTAAAATACCTTAGCATGAGCACCGAAATCCCTGTTGATTGACCGTATAAAGCACACAAATGTTCAGCCGCCAATTTTGAAACACCATAGGGAGACACCGGATGCAAGGGGTCATCTTCTTTGACGGGATAACGGACTGCATTTCCATACACAGAGGAAGAAGATGCGTATACAATCCGTTTCACTTTCCAACTTTGCGCCAATTCTAAAAGAATCTGTGTTCCCAGTATATTATTGTCCGCATAAATTGAAAACTCCTTACCCCAACTGGCCCGAACACCAGCCTGCGCCGCCAAGTGATAAATGACATCCACCTTAGGCAAAACCTCTCCAAGATCCGCGTCAATGAGATTTTTTTCATAAAACTTGAAAGAAGAGTGATTGTTGATTTTTTTGAGGTTGTTCTCTTTTTGCTTACGCGGATAATAATCCAAAAAGGAGTCCATACCGATCACAACGTGCCCAAGCTCTAAAAGTCTTGAGGCTAAAGCCGATCCGATAAAACCGGCGCTTCCTGTCACAAGTATCTTCATATTAACGGTTTCCAGTTTTCAGTTTCCTGTTTCCAGTTCAGAAACTCAGTTTCCGGTTTGCTGTTTCCAGTCTCCAGTTTTTAAAAAACTCAAACAGCCGCATTTAGCCGAAAACTGCAAACTCAACTATTTTAACCGGAAACTGCAGACCGTAAACCGGAAACTCACCTTTTAAGCATATATTGCTTTTTTTACGGTTTTTGAGTGTTATAACCCCTCTATTATAAATGAGTTATTCATTTTGTAGGGCTGTGGTCCAGTT
>JADFSZ010000058.1 GCA_022560555.1 PVC group bacterium | reverse complement strand
TCCTCTTTCTCATAAACGCCTCCTATCTAAGTATACCAGAATGACTATTATATAGAGGTTCTTGTCATTCTTCTATAGATATTTATAAGTATTTGAGTAGATTAGCCTAGGAACTTTTCCTGTGCCAGAGTTTTGATTTTTTTTAGATCCAGCTTTCCGCTTCCCAAAACGGGAATTTTCTCAATCTGATAAAAATATTCCTTTTTTGGAACCCATAGTCTCGGCAGCTCTGACGCGTTCAGTTTTTCCCAAAGGGATTCAATATCAATATCTCCTTTATACAACACCGCCAATGCCTCTCCTTTTCGTTCATCGGGCACCGATGTCACGACACAAACTTGCTCCTCCGTCACTCCCAGAGCCTGATGGATTTCTTCTTCCACACAAATATGGGGAACCATTTCCCCGGCAATTTTACTAAACCGGCTCAAGCGGTCTTTAATAGTGATGAATCCGTCATTATCCACCAGCGCGATATCCCCCGTAATATACCAGCCGTCATGCATCACTTCTTTTGTTTTTTTATCATCTTTGAGATATCCCTGCATAACATTTTGCCCTTTAACAAGTAACATCCCTTCTTCGTTTATCGCTTTTTCTTCAAAAGTATCCGGATCGACGATTTTGACCGCCACGCCGGGGATCGGATGGCCGATGGTTCCAGGCTTATGTCCAACCTGGTGAATCTTGCCGTGCTGCACATCCGGAATATTCAGAGAAACAATTGGGGACAATTCCGTGCAGCCGTATGCTTCAAGAGGAGCTATATTAAAACGCTTTTTAAATGATTCGGCAATTCGTTCTTTTAGTTTCTCGGCTCCGACAACAACTTGCCGTAAATACCGGAATTGCTCCGGTGTACACCTGCGGATATATCCCATGAGAAAAGTCGGCGTGGCCATGAGAATCGTCGTTTTGTATTTACCGGCTATCTCTCCGATGGTCTTAAAGTCGAGAGGATTGCTGTGATACACCACCCCGATTCCTGTAGTGAGCGGATACCAAAGTGTACCGGTAAATCCAAATGAATGAAACAGGGGCAATATACCGAGAACAATATCATTTTTTTCCGCGTGAAACACCTGGTACAGCCCTTCAATATTCGAATTGATGTTCGCATGGGAGAGCATGACGCCTTTCGGATCTCCTGTGCTCCCACTCGAAAATATCACGGTAGCCAAATCATCGTTGGTGACTTTCGGTGTATGCATATACAATCGCTTAAGAATAAAGAACGGACACATGAGCATATCGAAACAAGCCCGCCACCTATCCACGGGCCTAACTTCACTCTTAAAATCCTCCATATCGATCATCATATCGGTTTTTTTGATGTTCAATTTTTCCCGAAGTTCACGAGAGGTAAAAATAAATTTAATATCACATTTTTCAATCGCTTTGGCGAGGGCCTCCTCGGATGATGTAAAATTCAGATTGACGGGGACCTTCCCTAACATCGAGATCGCGATATTGACAAGCGTTCCGACAACGGAACTCGGCAGCATGATTCCGATCATTTTGTATCTCGTGCATCGTCTCCGGATTGCTTTTGAAAGGGCCATTGTTCCTATCAACGCTTGTATATAATTTAATTTTTTTCCTCCCGAATCAGCCATACAAAACTTAAAGGGATTCATACGGGCCTGCCGATAAAAGCGAAACGGCAATGTCTCCTGTTCATCTTTACGATACCGGAAGGCTTCCGCTCCCAATTCTTCGATCGTTTGCCGCACCTGATATGTTTTTGATTTCGCGTTCATAGGTTTTCCAAAACTAACAGTCACAGGATAAGGGATATACCTCGGGATTTTTCTTAAAAATTTTCCTCTTTCAAAACTAAATATACTTCCCCATACATGGCCAAGATGGACGGGAATGATCGGCACATCCACATGGCGCATCACGCGCTCCAGTCCTTTTCCGAACGGCAGCATATTACCGGTGCGCGTAATGCCGCCTTCGGCAAATATGCAGACAAGCTCTCCTTGCCTGAGATATTCACTGGCTTGTTCCAGGCTTTTCGCCATTTTTTTCGGTCCGTCTTTCGGTGAGATCGGGATGACTTTCATCGCTCGAAACAGAGGGTTCAAGAATTTAATATCATAAAACTCTCTTGCGAGCATCATTCGGATAAACCTTTGTATGCAGGCCGTCACGATAAAACCATCCACATAGGAGACATGATTGCATACCAACAGAGCCCCGCCCTCTTTAGGAACATTTTGACGCCCTACCATTCGTATCCGGTAAAACGTATGCGTCAGCAGCCAAACAAGAAAACGAGTCAGAAAATCAGGTAAAAGTTTGCAGATATAGATTATGACAACGAACGACGCCAAACCGAGAATGACAAAAATCCCTGCCGGGCTAATCTGTATAAAATTACGCAGTACCAACAATACAAGGGATGAAAGGATCATACTGCAGAAGGACACAAAATTATTAGCGGCGATCACGCGCCCCTTGCTGTCCCGAGGACTTTTTTGCTGAATGTAAGCCGTGAGGGGAATATTAAAAAACCCGAAATTCATACCGAGAAGAAAAAACAGCAACAGCGAGAAGAAAAAGGATTCATAACTAAACCCGATTAAGATCGAGGTCACACCCAGCCCAATAGCACCAAGAGGGACCAGTCCGAATTCGATTTTTTCTCCCGACCACTTTCCGGCCAGAACACTTCCCACACCAACCCCCAAAGCAATACCCGTGAGCAGGATTCCGGAGGCGGAATCACTGAGGCCCATCATGGTTTTGGCATAGAGCACGATATTCATTTGATATATGGCGCCCAAAAACCAAAAAAACGCGCTCCCCATAATGCACAAAAAGAGAACCTTTTCTTTTTTGACTTCACGAAGCGTCATCCACATATCTTTCAGAAAGTTTTTCTGAAAGGCTCTTGGGGAGCCCGCTGGTTGGACATCCGTGACAAAGAAGCTCGAAAATATTCCGATCACGGAAATAGCAATAAAAACAAAGGATATTTTATAAGGATCGGAAAACAGATCCAGTAGTTGCCCTCCGATGGCAGTGCCCAGAATAATAGCAATAAAAGTCCACAGCTGCATCTGTCCGTTTCCCTGTGACAATTCTTCATCATCCATAATTTCGGGGAGAATTCCGTATTTGGCGGGACTGAAAAACGCGCTTTGTGTGCCCATCAAAAACAGCACACCGAGCATGAGAGGAATACTTTCGGCGAGAAACGCGATCAATCCAAGAATCATGACGGCGGCTTCGGCGAATTTGGCCAGCACAATGATCCGTTTTTTGCTGTAACGATCCGCGAAATACCCCGCGTAGGCGGAGAAGATAATAAAAGGAAGAATGAATATTGCTCCCGCGAGCGCGATATATGTCGTCGCCGTGCCGGGTTGATCGGCAAACATCTTAACGGCCAGGAGCAAGATCACCAATTTAAAAGCGTTATCGTTGAAGGCCCCCAGAAACTGGGTCACCAGGAGGGATCGAAAACCTTTGGATTTTAGGGAGTTGGGTTGATTCATCGTTTTTGAGCAATTGTGAGCCATTGAAGCGATTGGGGTCAAGTCTTAAAATTGAATCTATTCTTGTATTCTCAAGAATTTAAGAATAGATTCATCCATGGTCAAGCGCCTTGATCCTTGTTTTCCCTTACAATCTCCCTCATTTGCCGAAGGTTTTCTTTGAGAAGGTCTCGAATCTGCTCTAAAGCATCAATAATCTGAATATTTTGATAATACATAGCCGTCATCTCACTATCTAAATAAACGAAATTACTCGTCGCCTTTTCGTGATATGAGGCCGCCTTTTCCTTAATATCCCGCATTGATTCCGCATAAAGCATGTTTATCGATGCAACAAAACCAAAAATAAATACTAAACAAATTATAAAATTCTTCATCCTCACCCCTCCTTTGTAAAGATTAAAAACTATAAATTATTTGACCCAAAACATAAAACTCGGTTCATTGACCGACGTACCAAGAGTATCCAAATATGTTCCACGAACAGTTACAGTCCCGATACCTTCTAAAATTAAATGCCCGCCGGATTTATTTGTGATAGCAACATCACTCGTTGAATCAGGTTCAATCGTCCCATGCACAAAATTGATTTTCCTTAATTCCACGTTCTCTTTTCCGCCCAGCGTAATAGACCCCGCCTTAAATGTCTGATTGATCGTGACAGCCGCAGCATCCATATCAATTGCCACATCGTCTCCCTCTATCGGATGTCCGCTCATCCACCAATTGGCGTCACTTTCCCAGGTCGTTCCGTCCCCATCCGCGTTCCAGACCTTCTCTTCGGCAAAAAGTTTACCATTCATTAATATAAACGCGAAGAGTAATACAAAAACATTATATACGATTTTTTTAATACTCATCATCTTTCTCCTTTTAAGGTCTCACAAACAATCCGGCCCCCTCAATATCCATTTCCTTCACTTCTAACACAACTTCCCCTGTCATCATGACCACATCTTCTATATCCGGATCATCATCATAATCAAACAAACTCTCAACATCCAACAACAGCATATCCAACCCAATGGCAATATCCGATTTGGGAGTTGCCGTGTACACAACATTGCCTTCAGGATACTCGATGTCAAACCGGCTGATTTTAGGCGGCGTAATTCCGCTATTTTCAAACATGATTTTGATCAGCCATTCTCCTCTTTTATCCGATGTCGCTAACAACTCCAAAACATCATCTTGATCCACTCCGCTAAAATTCGTTAATTGGAAAGTATGTATCCTTGTGCTGTCGGGAATTTTAATCCGTGTTCCTTTTTCTAAAACTGTGTACCCCAAACACATCGGCGCGTTTCTTAAATTGATAAATGTCAAAAGGGTTAACTTGTACTCTTCTAATTCAGCTTCCAAATAAATCTCAATCCCCGTCACAAAATTCCGGTCATCCGGATCCAGCCAGTCACGATCGGATACAAGCTCGTTTTTATTATCAAAATACGTCATCCGAAATTCACTGATGACCACCCCAAAGGGGTTTTTTGAAAGATTTTCGACCCCATTTATGTCTTCCAAATATATTTGTTTTTCTTTTTTATCCCACCAAAGGGTCTCAATCACATCCGGATTTGTTTTCGAATCCGGATGGTACGTAAAATAGAGCCGGCTTCCCAGCGGAGCCTTAGTGCCGATCATCACTTCTGAGAGCGCGTATTTTGTGGCATGCGTAACCTGCACATTTGAAAATTCCGTCTCATCAGATCCTGGATACCGAATCATCACCACCGGTGGCGCAGCACCCGGTTTGATCTTTCGGTCTAATATATAGGTATATTCATCCCGCACCACTGTGTGAGTGTCATCCGTCCACGGGGAGACAAACACAAGCCGTTCCCGGCTTGCCTCCAATATTTCCAATCCGTCTTTAACACCATTTTGATGAGGCGCGCCGTTTGTGATCATCTCCACAACATCACTTAAAACTTTTTGGAGCGCCAACTGATTTTTCGAATAAGCCCAGCTATCCAAACCTGTCGTCAGAGCAAAGAAAATCGTCCCCGTGATAATCGCCATGATTCCAATAGCCATCATCACTTCTAACAAGGTAAAGGCCGCGGATCGACGCAGATCCCTAAAAACGCGGACACCCGCAGATCTAAGACCTTTAAACCATATTCTATTTTCGTGCTGTATCATAAACTTTTCTTATCATTTCTAATTTCTTTGCTCCAAAGTTTATTAAAAATCCCAACCGATATTCGGATCCTTTCATATATTGCCAGAACTGCCTTTTATCTTCATCTGCAAGATAAGGCTTAGATTTTATTTCAAGAATAACCTTATTATTGATAACAAAATCAGGAACATATGTCCCAACTTTCTCATCTTTATAGAATATTTCTATTCTCTTTTGCTGCTCCACATTAAGGCTCCTATCCTTTAGCTCCCTTGCTAAGGAATTTTCAATGATCTTTTCCTTAAAAGCTCCCTTAAATTCGTTCCACACAGAAAAGCATGCGCCTCTTATTTCATAGGATTCTTTCTCATACAACAGCTTACTCATTTCTATCTCCTCTTATCTTTCTTCTAAATTCTGTTCTTCCGCGTTTATCGGCGGTTTGTTTTATCAATCCGCGTCGATCTGCGATTCTTTTAATATCCGCGTATATCCGTGGTTTTTTAAAAATCCGCGTAAATCAGCGTTATTCTGAGATATCCCTCCACATCAAAGATCCTACCCCCGTTTTTGTGATCCGTCCAAATGTTATGGTTCCTTTTTTAATCTCAAAATCCAAATCACTTACAGCCCAAATCGTCACAATTTCCGCCCTTGAATCACTCACACTTACTTTGGCAATACCATTTTTAAAAGTGACCGGTTGAGATTGAGCCGAAGACAACGCACTAAAATCTTCAAACTCTTCTTTGATTTCGATTAAAATACTCAATGAACTTTCCGAGTAAATCACGTTTCCGTCTTCATCCACTAATTTTATCGTGACTTCCGTTGTTCCGACAGGCGCATAAGTCGACTCCACGACAATCGAAACCTGTTTGACTTCAATCTTTAGAGTTTCCGCATGAATATTATTCGTCGGCTCTAGCGCATCCACATAATACATCCCCGATGAATCCACAGAAGCATCAAAAATATGCTCACCCGCGTCTGACGGTAAAAACAGATATTCTCCCGGTATCCCCATTCCCAAACTCGCGGAGACTTCAACCTCACCTAAATAATTTGGGATGACTTGTCCGTTCGCGTCCACGGCTGAAAGGGACACGGGGATTGCTTCTCCCGTGTAAAAGAAGTCCCGGCTCTCACTCGGATATTCCACTGTCAAAACAATCGTGTCAGGATCAAACATAATTTCATTACTTTTTCCAAGTTGCGCCGGGTAATTGGCATCTGATACTTGTATCTGGATTTTGCCCCAGCGGTCATAAGAAACCTGCGCTTCGGCGGTCCCTCCCGAAAACGTAATACCGCTAATCACCTGAGGAGTCATGACACCGCCCTCGGTTTCTTCGGGATCAATACCGACAGGAGAAAGATTGACACTCCCTGTAAAATTCGGTGTGATCGCGCCGTCTTCATTAATTGCTGTGACAAATATCGGAAATGTCCGCGCGACAATTTGATCTACATCTACTTCAAAAATCTCTCCTTCTTCGGTTACTGAACTTGCCAAACCAAAACCGGCCGGAATCATCATGATTTCTCCCGATATTCCCGATTTTTCATCATCATCAGAATCTTCCGCCATAATTTCAATCAACCCGCAATCCGGATAAACAAAACTTAAAGTTGTCACACCATTCACAAAGCCTGAGACCAACTGAGGCGATATCTGCATCGTTCCGCTTATCGGATTCACATAACTTACGGAAACATTTATACTCCCTGTATATTCTGTCTCGATCTCACCGGAATCTTTTTTCGCGGTGAATGTCACATCGAACGCTTCTCCCGCAACCTGCGGAGTTTCGGCTATAATTTCAAAACCTAACGGCGTTTCTAAGACTTCTTGTTCCTGAAATGCTTCTAACCAGCCTCTGTCAGGATCTTCTTTGACTGTAATCACGGGTTTTCCGTCTGTACTGTCTTTATAATAAAAACTTGTGCTGTGTCCGCCTTCGAATATCACCACTTGCGTAATAAGAGCCCATGGTTCTTCGGTCAACGAAAATTCTCCTGTACCTGATGTGGATCTCAGAGCGAGATAAATATCCCGCCAAGCTGTTTGAGGTTCTAATAGGGAATTTTGGATCTGTACCGTGATGGGACTTGTCACACTTCCGCTGTCAAACTTTTTGGAGGTCGTGAGAAAATTAACCCGGTCAATAAAATGAATCACAATGTCATCCACGTAGGAGTCATCCGGCATGCTTTCATTATGCACTCCGGAAAATCCGATTTGATTGATCGAATTGATCGTGGAATCAATAAAATGAAGACCTGTTTTATCCGGAGTAAACCCGACTTCGGGAGCACTCGCGGGTGATGTATAGATATCATACATATGCGTGGTAAAATCTAGTTTTAGGATCACCCGGTACCAAGTGTCAGGCGTAAACATTTCCCCTATATCCACCCAGCTCGATCCGTCTGACGCGTAAATTTTTCCGTTCATATCAAATGTCACACCCGCGATCCGTCCGGAAGGCACATCCCGCGATTCGGCACCCACACCGGGGTTTACGAGAAATTCGATCCAGCCAGGCGAAAGATTACCGTAATTTTCACTCCGGGAGACTTCGACCGCGTTTTCGTCCCCGATGATTTTGAGTGCTTTCCCGCTTCCTTCAAAACTTTTTCCGGATTGTGTCACGGCCCCATCCGTATCGCCCGCGTCCACACTCCAATTATTGACATCATTGATTGTGGTGTTTTCGGCGTGCGAATTAAAATCCTCAAAGAACGTGTCAACAGCTTCCGCAGTCGATGCAGTCATAAGGAATATTAATATATATATGTGTATTCTCTTCACCATAACCATCTCATTTCGCAACCTGTTACCACCTCGTAGGTGGTAACGGGTTGGCTTATTCCAGCATGAGCTCCTTAATTTTTGCCAATTCTCGTTGATACTCTTTCCTGTCATTTACAAAATTTTTATAACTTTTGGAATCAATATCCAAAATATTCTCATAACAACACATCTCCTCATCCGTCGTCCCTTGAGAACAATATTCATTATATGAACCGTATGTCCAGGACTCTGGCTTTTCAATAAGATATGATGTTACTGGATTAAGATGAACATATCGTGTTAAATGCAGCAATTGCTCATCCGTACTAACCACAACCCTCTTAAATCTTCCTACCCATAAGGGCCCTTTCCTTTTGTGCCTGATATTAAAGTATCGAGTATAACCGTTCAATATATTGCTCATAAATATTGATATCCCATTATCCTTCAATTGCTGCAAAACCAAATGTATGTGTGTTGGCATCAAACAATAAGCAATAATGTTTATTAGCTTATTCTTTCTATCAATCAAATCCAAATTAAGAATATCTCCTCCTTCATTTAAATGACTCATGAAATAGGAAAATTTAGTAGGAGGATCTTCCAATTGATAGTATTTAATCAAATTTTTCATGCGCATATATTCGGAATCATTATTAAATATCACGAACCCGGCAATGCTTTTATTGCAAACATGATATATTTGTCCGTTCGTCATAACCCTTTTGCCTTCCTTGTTTTATCCCAACCAGTTACCACCTCGTAGGTGGTAACTGGTTCACGGGTTAAAAATTTGTGCCAAAAAACACCGCATTGCCCGTAATAAATATCCAGTGCGGTACTGCCTCATTGTTATCGGTGTTGCCTCCGTCCGTTGAGTTTGCAGCC
>JADFSZ010000057.1 GCA_022560555.1 PVC group bacterium | reverse complement strand
ACGGGCCATGATCGAATCGTTTTTCCTTTAAGTAGTACTTCACAGCTCTTAACACTTGTCTTTGCTTTTGGACACCAATCGCTTCAAGGGGGCTCCCGTGTCGATCATTCTTACGTGTTTTGACTTCAACAAAAACCAGCGTTTTGTGTTCTTTCGCGACAATATCAATCTCCCCAAGCGGACACCGATAATTTCTCTCTAGAATCTTAAATCCGGATTTTTCCAGATAATCACTCGCGAGGTCCTCTCCAAAGATACCCAGCATTTTTGAATTATGACTCATAAACATACTCGCCTTCAAACTGAATCAGTTTTTTGATCGGCGAAAAAGATCGGCGATGAATAGGACACGGACCGATATCCATTAAAATCTCATGATGCATCTTTGTCCCATACCCTTTATGACGGTAAAATTTGTATTGCGGATATTTTTGGTCAAACTCAATCATCACCCGATCCCGAAAAACCTTTGCCATCACGGACGCCGCCGCGATCGAGCAGCATTGAGCATCTCCTTTCACAATCGTATCTTGGGAAATGTTAATGGAAATTTTCTGGTTGCCGTCAATCAAAAGATGGTCCGGAGCCTCATTAAGATTATGGACGGCTTCGACCATGGCTTTTTTTGTTGCTTCGAGAATATTCATTCGGTCTATGTCCGCGGCCGATACAAGAGCGATGCCGAAGTCGACGGCCTTCTCGGAAATAAGATCATACATTCGAAACCGCGCTCGAGGGGTCATTTGCTTTGAATCTCTGAGATCCTGGTAAAGGAAGGTAGGTTCTTCGGGTAGTATGACCACGGCAGCAACAACGGGACCGGCCCAGGGGCCGCGGCCGGCTTCATCCACCCCGGCAATACGTGTTTTACTTTGCTTGAGGCGAATGTCTTGCTCAAACGGCAAAAACTTACTCTGTTTGCCAAATGACCTTAAATAAAACATTCAGCCTCTCTTGCACAAGACACCTGTTCAGAAAAAAACGCTCTCATTCTGACTTCTCTAACCTTCTTTAATACGCCCCATTTTATCCGAACGATCTCTAAGATAAAAAAGCTTAGCCCTGCGAACTTTACCCTTTTTTATTACTTTAACACTTTCTACGCGCGGCGAATGGACCGGAAATATTCTTTCAACGCCTTCACCATAAGATATCTTACGTACGGTAAATGTGCTCTCAATACCCTTTTTCCTTCTGGCGATCACAATACCTTCAAAAATCTGTGAACGTTCTTTATCCCCTTCAATGATTTTCACACTGACTTTCACCGTATCACCAACATTAAAATCAGGAATGTTTTTCTTCTCTTGGAATTTGGACAATTCATTTATGCTGACCATGTGACTTCACCTCCTTTAATACTTCCTCGAAAATCGGGCGCACAGATTTTCCCAATTTCTCTTTGTTCAGCAAATCGGGACGCCTCTTTAACGTGTTTTTCAGTGCTTCTCTCAGGCGCCATACTTTAATTTCTTTATGATTCCCCGACAAGAGCACATCCGGAACATTCATTTTTTTATAAACACGGGGTCTTGTGTATTGGGGAAAGTCCAGCCGGGAATTCATGAATGATTCGTTCTCGATGGATTCCGGATCACCCACAACGCCAGGCAACAAGCGGACGACGCTGTCGACGATAGTCATGGCCGGTATTTCTCCGCCCGTCAGCACATAATCCCCCATGGAAATTTCCATCGGCTTAAGCCCCCTACGTATCCGTTCATCAAAACCTTCGTAGTGACCGCAAATAATGACAAGAGCTTTTTCTTTGGCTAAGGCTAACGCGCATTTCTGATGATAGGGACGCCCTTGAGGAGAAACAAGTATCACCTTGGCTTTACGTCGTCCCTTAATATCTTTTAGGGCCTCAAAAACCGGTTCGGGTTTTATCACCATGCCCGGCCCTCCTCCGAACGGAATGTCATCCACAGTCCGATGTCGATCAGAGGTATATGTCCTTAAGTTGTGAATGTTAATAGTCACTTTTCCTGACGCTACAGCACGTCCGATCATGCTCTCTTGAAAGATCCCGCGAAACATACCAGGGAATAGAGTGATAATATCTACTCTCACTTCTTAAGCAGTCCTTCTTTTCGAAAAATAGAACGAACCGTATCAGAAACTCTTGGACCCTGCTTCAACCAATAAAGAGCCTTCTCTTTATTCAGAATAACTTTTTTGTCCTTGCTCCGTGGATCGTACGTCCCTATCCGCTCAATATAGGCGCCGTCTCTTCTTTTGCGCGTATCGGCTACAATAATAGAGTAGCTTGGTTTATTGATCTTTCCTTTTCGTGTCAGTCGTATACCAATGGCCACAAACTCACCTCCAATTCACTTATAATAATTGACTTAAAGAATACCTGCAAAAGGTTCTCCTCTAATTTTTCCAAACAACGTTGGAACATTTTATGCGATTTTGAGAATTTTGCCATATTTTTTGTCATTTTTTTTACCCAACACACTCATTTCATGAACAACACCGCATGGGGTATCTAAAAATCTCAATTCCTACGCGACATAAAATAAATGTATGCTACTAATAGAACAAATGTTACGTTCATAAAAGACCGGCTCGCCTCTCAATCTTCCCGAGTGATAAGCGCTCCCATAGCGGCTAGCCTTCTGTCAATTGTCTCATACCCCCGATCAATATGATACACACGATCAATTTCTGTTTTACCTCTCGCCATCAGCCCTGCGATAATAAGAGCCGCGCTTGCCCTCAAGTCACTGGCCATAACATTGGCTCCACTCAAATATTCCACACCCCGCACGACAGCCATTCCTGTTTCCATCGTGATATCGGCTCCCATACGCATCAATTCGGACGCGTGCATAAACCTGTCCGGATAAACTTTTTCTGTTATAACGCTTGAGCCTTCTGCTGTCGACAGCAGCGCCATAAACTGGGCCTGCAAATCTGTCGGAAATCCGGGATACGGCAGAGTTGTAAAATCTATAGATTTTAAACTTCCGGATCGTGTCACATGAATTTCGTTTTTTTTCGTCACATCAATCCGCGCCCCAACTGTCTTTAACCTATCTATAAGCAAACCAAGGTGCTCGATTTTAACATTTTTTAAAACAACATCCCCCTCCGAGGCAACCGCGGCCATAAGAAACGTCCCGGCTTCAATCCGATCCGGAATAACACGATACCGGGTTCCATGGAGCTCTTTGACACCCGTAATTGTGATTTCGGAGCTCCCATGGCCTTCAATTCGGGCCCCCATAGTGTTTAAAAAATTTGCCAAATCCACGACCTCCGGTTCGCACGCGGCGGAACGAATGATAGTTTGTCCTTGGGCTAAACACGCCGCCATCATCACATTTCCAGTCGCAAGTACACTTGAGCCGAACGTGCCCAGCAAATGGATAGTCCCTGATCTTAGGCCCTTTGCCCGTGCCTGAATATAGCCGTGTTGTATACGGATGTCAGCCCCCAGAGCTTTGAGACCCAATAGATGCAAATCAATCGGCCTTGGCCCGATGACACATCCACCGGGAAGGGAAACCACAGCACGTCCGCGTTTTGCAAGGAGAGGGCCCAGCACACAGATAGACGCCCTCATTTGTTTAACCAAATCATATTGAGCGGTAACATTTTCCTCGTTCTCAAATTTGATTTTTAATTCTCGCGTGTCCTTATCATATGTTGTGGACAAACCCAGGTCTTCAACAATACGAGTCATGGTAACAATATCACGCAATTGAGGAACGTCTTCTAGAACGACTTCGTCGGACGTAAGCAGGGATGCCGCGATCATCGGCAATATGGAGTTTTTCGATCCGTTTATTTTTGCCGAACCGGTAAGTTTATTTTGCCCTTGGATTACAATTTTCTGCATGAGAATTATTTCCTACCGTTTTTGAGCGAACGCAAATCGAATACGTCCCGCATCATCCTTTATAAATTCAATATTATCATACACACCGCCTTGATGAAATATCGCTTGAATGGGCTCCATCATATGTTCTCCAAGCTCAAGAGCCAAGAAAGCTCTTGAGCGAAGAAAACGATGAGCTTCGGGAATAATCCTCTTATAATAGTCAAGACCATCCGCACCTCCATCCAAAGCCTCACGAGGCTCATAATTCTTCACTCTCACCGAGAGGTTTTTGAGAACCTCTGATGGCACATAAGGCGGATTAGACATAATAATATCCATTTTTCCGGCTAAATTATTTTCTTCTAAACAAGAGAATAGGTCCCCTTGAAAAAACTGTATTGAGTCCTTAAAAGGGAATTTAGCCGCATTTTTTTTTGCTATTTCCAAAGCTTTCAAAGATTGATCAACCGCAAACATTTGAAGTCCCGGTAAATTTTTCGTAGTCTGTGAAGGGGAAGATTCCGCCCTATTCAGAAAAAAGTGCGCAAAAGCAATGATCATATTGCCGGATCCGGTGCACATATCGAGAACATTAATATTTTGACGCTCATTTTTCTTAACAATATCTAAGACATGCCCAACGAGTTCTTCCGTTTCGGGGCGAGGAATAAGCACCCCGGGGGCAACATCAATTTCCAAGCCCATAAAACTTGTGTGGCCTATAACATATTGCCAGGGTTCCCCCTTTTGTATGCGCCCGGCTAAACACCTGAATTGAACTCGCTCGGGATCATTGACAACTAAATCATACTTAAGAAACAAGTCCATACGATTCAAACCAAGGACAGAACTCAATACGTACTCCGCGTTTCGCCGGGGACTTTCAATCTCGGCTTTATCAAAATATTCGGCCGCTAATTCTAAGAGATTTTTAATTGTATATGCAGTTTTCTTTTTCATGAAAAAACTTTTTCATTAAAATAGCGCGAGAGCAAACGGGGATAGATAGAGGCATCCATGTGTTAGATATTTAGATCTTGGAGGGTATGCTTAAATACCGCCTTCATGACATCACGAACAGTTTCGGCCGTAATCGGCCCGGAATTGCCCGCAATCACTTTGTTTAACATTTGCTCTTCTCTTTCGCTGTCCCGCAGGGGCAGCCCCTGAGATTGCTTAAGACGGATAATCTTAATCACATTAAGCTGACGAAGATTCAAAACATCTAAAAGGTTATGATTGATCAAATCAATTTCTTGCCGCAATATCTCGATTTCTTTTAATACTTCTTCACGGTCATTTGCTTGTGGATTCCGAGTGTTTTCCTCATTCATAACGTCCCCTTCACACAACGTGATCTTTGTTTGATTTTTCGTTTTTTCTCGAGACAATCCGCTGCCCTTCCAATGGGGCTTCCACGCGAGTCCAAGGCGAAATAGACTTCGTCAGCCAGACATTTCCTCCGATGATGGAGTCGTGCCCGATCAATGTTTCGCCGCCCAAAATCGTTGCTTCCGCGTAAATAGTCACATGATTCTCTATGGTTGGATGTCTTTTTCTTCCCTTGATAACGCGTCCTCGCTCATCCTTGGGAAAGCTCAACGCGCCTAACGTCACTCCCTGGTAAATTTTAACACTGTCACCTATAACCGTTGTTTCTCCGACAACAACTCCGGTCCCATGATCAATAAAAAAACTTTTTCCGATTTTAGCCCCCGGATGAATATCAATTCCCGTTCGCATATGGGCGCGTTCGGTCATAAGACGCGGAATCAGCGGAACGTCTTTCTTGTACAGTACGTGTGCAATACGATACGTGGAGATTGCTTCCATACATGGATAACTAAGAATGATTTCATCAAATGATTTCGCGGCCGGATCACCGTCATAAGCCGCCTGCACATCGGATTTAAGAGACTCCCGGATATCCGGGATGCATTTTAGAAGATCGAGAACGGCACACCGGGAAGCTTCCTGGATGGTAGCTCTTGTATCCTTTTTTATTTCCTTGCAAAACACATATGCATTCTCAACTTCATCCTGCAATTTTGAACCGACAGCCGCAACAATATTTTTAACAAGATCGGCGAGATTGCTTTCGCAAACTTGCTCACGACCGGAATAGCCCGGAAACAGAATCTTAAACAAATCATCTAAGACATCATAAACAACAATCCGATTCGGTAAAATTAGCCCATCTGTCCGGCTAATGCAAATTTCACCTCCGTAGGTATCAAGTATATCTTTCGCAATATTCTCTATTTGCTTTTTGGTAATGTATTTATCGGCCATTATGTCCCGTATCCTCTTGGGTCATCTCAAGAGGATTATCCGCTGTATCTTCTTGATCTTGAAGAAGGTTAAACAGATTCTGCGCGGATTTTAGCTTATCATGTCCGGGGTATTTTTCAATGAATAATTCAACATTTGTCCGGAGTTTGTCATAGCGTTCCTTCGCTAATTGAAGGAGAATCATATTCCAAAGCGCTTCGGGAGCATACATGGAATCACTGTAACGCTCCAAAACAATTTCAAACGATCTAAGCGCTCTCGGAGTTTGTCCCGCATTCATATAGATCTCCCCGATACGAAAGGCGGCTTTTTCGGATTCCCGACTTGCCGGAAATGAATTCATCAATTTAAGATACCAATCAATCGCATCATTTTTCTTACCGATTTTCCGGAAGCAGTAGGCTATTGTTAAATAAAACTCATCCAGAAAACTATGACGAGGATACATGTTGATAACAATACGGCAAAACTCAATCGCGTGTTCATATTGACGTTCCAGCGTAAATAAATCACGGATTCTTTGACATGATTGAATCATTTCTCCTTTGGGTCTTTCCTCCATCGATCTTGACAAATATTCCTTATACACTTGAAGAGCAAAGCTCCCGATCCCGTGGTCCCGCAGAATCCGCTGACCAATAACATCAAGATATTCTATTAATTCATCCGGGTTCCCTAAATATTCAAATGCAAGCTTCAAATACTCGTCAAACAAATCCTGAGCAAAATAGTTGTCACCAATCTTATATATTCGATAGGCTATATCCGCGTAAGACTCAAAACCATTTTTATTTCGAAAATCGGCTTCAAGAATTTTTTTTATTTTTCCTAATTCCGTCGTTTCAGAATCTTTGCACAAATCATTGGCGAGAAGCCACCTCAAATATTGCGCTTCTAGTTTCAGTCCGGCTTGCTTTGTTTGATCAATCGTTTCTTGTGTCCAAGTTTCTATATCCTCTACACTTTGCTTTTTGATTTCATGGTATCCCATCCAGTCTCTTTTATTCACAAGATTTTCCAGCTGCTTCCATTTGACAAGAGCCATAAAATACCGGACAATATGGGATAATTCTTTATCCTCCTCAACGGATGAGAATTTTTTATAATATTGCAACAGGTGCCCGTAAGCGTAAGCGTACCCCTTATGGGAAATGCACGCATTTGTGAATATTTTAAGATGTTTATAAAGATTCTCTCGATCAGATTCAATAAGGGATCGTACTTTTTTAGTCAGTGAATCAATCTTAACATGATCAATTCTCTTGTGGTGTCTACGTTTAAATAGACGTATTTTTAATTTTTCGTGATCAACGGAGCCTTTATGTATCTTTAAATTATCCTTATCCAGAACCTTTTTTCCGATCAATGCTAATTCGGGCAAATTTTTAATAGCTTTTTGATGTCTATTAACTTTCGCTCGAGCCTTGACACTTTCGTACACAGCTTTTGGCTTCCGCCATCCGTCTAAAAGTCCCCAGTGTTCTTCTATGTGATCATCGTGCTTGAACACATCGCCGGATTTTCCCCAATCATCGGCCCATTGAAACAAAGCCCAGCCATTGAGAGGATTCTCCTCAATCAACTGAATTTGTCTGCCAATCATTCCGGATTGAAGTTCTTCGTGCAGATAGGTGCTATAGCCTGTCTCGGCAATTATGCCCGGCTTATTTGTCCAATCCAAAATATCCAGAATATCGTCCATCTGACGATCCGCCTTGTGTGTATCATAATTCCCCTTTAGCCAATCACTGATACCGAAATACACGTTAAATGAGAAAAAATCGATGAAGGAAAATCCCATACGGCTCCCTTCAAATCCCTCAACAATGTTAGAACCCGTCACAGGATGATATAAATCCTCCTTCTTAATGGCTAGATAAATATCCTCTAAAAAGGCGTTAACAATCTCCTCAGAATATGCCTCAATGACATTTCCCACCTGATTCCCGTGTGTAAAGGGTCCGTCATTCCACATGGACCAAGCTAAAATTCCGTGTTTTTCTTTGTGGCGCCGGACATTGGCAATCGCCTGCTTTTTAATTTTTTTACGGTCATAGTATGACGTAAAGTCAGTCCAATCGCTCGGGAAGCAAACCGTCTCGATAAGGCGAAGTCCCTTTTCATTGATTTGGTCCAACAACCAATCCGGAACCATTTCATAAGTTTTTACCGTATTAAATCCCCCTTGTTGGATCAAATGGATGTCATTTTCAATAATGTCACGCGGTATTTGTGAGTAATGTTCTGTTCTTGGATACGTCATTGAGTAGTTGATACCGCGTACATAATATTCGTAGCCGTTGACAAAGATATCTCTGCCAAAAACAAACACCTCATCAGAGTCCTCCGCCTGAATGTCAACGTGTTGTTTCTTTTTAACAGATAGTTCTTCCTCATCAAGAACATCGTCCCCAAAAGCGTGATTGAGCCCGAAAAACAAACCCAGAGCAAAAAAAGCAATGATCCCCAATCTTTGTCTAACCTTGTGCCCACACCCCATATGAAACCCTTTCTTTTTTTAGTCAAACATGGCTAAAATAAAACCCAATGATTGACATTGGGTTAGTACACGCCCCCTAACGTTCAAATATCAAATACTTAAATCCGTGTTTCTCTTGTAACACGCTACAAGTTTTTCGACAGCCACATGATCCTCACCCGACAAAGCAGAAAATTTCACTCCCATTTCGAAATGGCCTTTATCCATTTGGCGAACACGGATAACCTCGACACGCGTCTCAAGGGCTTTTGTGTTTCCGGGAATGGGAATCTGAACCGTGAGCAAACTCCCTTCGTCAAATTGATCGGTACTCACAAACAGAAGGCCGCCCGAAGAAATATCCAGACATTTTACATAAATATCCTCGCCGTCTTTTCCCGCGACACCTTTGGGATTCTGATAGCAAATAATCAACTCAAAAGGAATTCGTGACGTCTTTCTTCGTTCGTGATCACTCGGGCGGAAAAATTTAAATAGACCCATCGCATTCATCCCTTTCAATCAACTTTTATCACTTCAACAATTTCAAAATTCTTTGAAAATTCATTCTGGCTTGTCAATCCGCATGATTTAAACTGCCCGTCATGCACACCGCCCAAAACTTTCTTTTTTCGATACGCGCGGAATCCTCCTGGCTTGATAACCTTGAGATTCGGATGTCGTAGGCGCTTGGATTTTCTTTTGTTTTCATATTCAACATTGAGGCTTGAAAGTTCCGTA
>JADFSZ010000056.1 GCA_022560555.1 PVC group bacterium | reverse complement strand
AAGTAGGTGCATGAATCTTTTTTTAAAAGTCATCCGTGTTGTGCCCTATCTGAGTTTATGTGGATAACCCGATTCACAGAATTTCCTGTATATCAGGGGCAGTTATCCACAGGTTTTCAACAAATTTGTTTTTACAACACCCTCATTGAGGATATCAGGGGCCATTATAGTACATAAAAAGACCTTTTCAACCTATTTTCAAGCCCTTAACGATCAACTGAATTTGCATAGCCCATTAGTATTATTTATGTTATATGTAAACACTTTTCAATAAACAGTTTAAGTTAGAGAAAAAAATTAAAAATTAATCCGCGGTCTGGTTATCCACAGGTTGTCCATACATTGTGGATAAAATTACGGACGGATATTATCGGTCAAACACGAGTATATCATAGTCCCCACCAACTTTGCCAATAGGCTGACTCTGCACGGACCCATCCAAATAGAGGACATTTACGTGAGACGTATGGCTTATAGGGTCATCACCCCAACCGCAAAGGTCACAAAGGATTGCACGCGTTGGAAAAGAGGAAGACCGCAAAGAAGCATAGTTGTAATTCGTATCAATGCCGTTCGCGTACGAGTAACCCATGTAATTAAACTGAGGACCGACAATATGACCCGTATCCGTCTGGTTGGGGCAGTTCAAGATGTCGTAGGTGCTGATATAGCCTTCAAGAAAGAGGGGTTCAAGGTTGTGGTACGACTTCATGATCCATGGGCTGGCATTATTATCTCCCGGAGGGAAATATCCTTCCCAATCATTTCCATATAGGAGTAAAGCATATCCGATTTGTTTGAGATTATTCATACAACTTGCCCTCCGGCCCTGTTCCCGGGACGATTGCAGGGCTGGCAATAACAGGGCTGCAAGAATAGCGATGATAGCTATGACAACAAGAAGCTCAATGAGCGTAAAAGCTTTCAAGCTATTGAATTTTCTTTTGGTAATAGGCATAATAGCTTTAACTGATAATGGGATTGGAGCTCATATGATCGCGCGAAATCAACATTTGATACAATTTTTCTTATTTCTGGTCTTAATGGGACTCGCACTTCCCTTTACACCCCTGTTACGAAGTCCTGAAGGGCAAAAAGCCCTCTCTTATTTTGTTCCCGCAGTTTACGGCTTGTTTATCCTGTATACGTTTTATCGATGGTACCTGCTTAGGTCAAGGAAAAAAAATCTTCGCACTTGGCTGAAACCCTTGATTTTTTCCGGGGTCCTCGCGGGCTTGGTTTGGCACGAAGACCTTTTTGTAGAACAGCTTCACTATATTCAATACATCACGGTCTATATCCTATGCTTACGCGTATTTCCCCATGCATCAAACAGGCATATGGGTATGGCGCTGATGATCAGCATTGGAATCGGAGCGGCTGACGAAGGGATTCAATTGTTTTTGCGGGAACGGGTTTTTGACTTTCGGGATATTTCTCTAAACGCCCTGGGGTGTATTTTTGGATATGTGTGGAGCAGGATATTCCGTTCACAAAACTCTTAAGCGATTTTCCGGGTTTTTTTTGCGTCTTTAACAATACGAGGAGGACTTTTTCGTTTGGCCGCTTCCTCATCAACGATGATTTTTTTAATAAGAGTTTCCTGGGACGGGGTTGTGTACATGAGCTCAAGCAGCAAAGCTTCAAGGATGGAACGCAAGCCTCGCGCTCCCGTTTCTTTCAGATTCGCTTCATGAGCTATAACATGAAGAGCTTCCTTTGTGAATTCTAACTGGATCCCGTCGATATCAAAACTTTTTTGATATTGTTTGGTTAGGGCGTTCTTAGGCTCTGTCAGAATTCGTACGAGGTCCTTGTCTTCCAGCCCCCATAACGGAGCCTGCACGGGAAGACGACCCACAAATTCCGGAATCAACCCGAATTTTACCAAATCTCCCGGCTCGGCCAGGCTTAATATTTCCCCCAATTTTCTTTTTTCGTTCACGTCCTGGTGAGCCCCAAATCCTAAGCGCTTTTTCCCGATGCGTCTTTCAATAATAGCAGGAAGAGAGCTGAATGTTCCGCCGCAGATAAATAAAATGTTCGTGGTGTCCACCTGAATATACTGCTGTTGGGGATGCTTACGACCGCCCTGAGGAGGCACATTGGCCAGTGTTCCTTCGATGATTTTTAAAAGGGCCTGCTGGACGCCTTCGCCGGACACATCGCGCGTGATGGACACATTGTCCGTTGTCCGTCCGATTTTATCGATCTCATCGATGTAAATAATGCCCCTCGAGGCTTTTTGAGCGTCAAACTCGCAGTTCTGAAGAAGACGCAAAATAATATTTTCAACGTCCTCTCCGACATATCCCGCTTGGGTCAATGTTGTCGCATCCGAGATAGCAAAGGGGACATCCAGAATTTTAGCCAGTGTCCTTGCGAGCAATGTTTTGCCTGATCCCGTGGGTCCGATAAGCAGGACATTGCTTTTTTCCATCTCAACATCGGACGAGAAGGTATCGTTAAAAATCCTTTTATAGTGATTGTATACGGCAACCGAAAGTATTTTTTTTGCCTGTTCTTGACCGATTACGTATTCATCAAGGCGGCGCTTAATTTCTTTGGGCCGGGGCAGTTTTTTTAAACTATCTTTGTTCATCAAGGCCTGTTTCTTGACATCCTTTTCCAAAATCATATTGCACAAACCAATACATTCGTTGCAAATGGTGACTTTAGGGCCCGTTACAAAGCGTTGGGTCTGTTTTTCGCTTTTACCGCAAAAGGAACATTTCATAAATTATTTCTCCGGGATTTTTGCCTTACGAATAACCATATCAACGAGACCGTAGTCTTTAGCGTCTTCGGCGGACATGAAAAAATCACGGTCCGTATCTTTTTCGACTTTTTTGACGGGTTGGCCGGTATGCAGGGCCAGAATGTTGTTGAGCTTTTCCTTGATTTTCATGATTTCTGCCGCATGAATGTTTATGTCGGACGCGGAGCCCTCAAACCCTCCCCAGGGCTGATGAATCATCACGCGGGCATTGGGCAAAGCAAACCGTTTCCCTTTTGTCCCGGCTGAAAGCAGAACCGCCCCCATGCTCGCGGCTTGTCCGATGCAATAGGTTGCCACATCACACTGCATGTATTGCATCGTGTCATACATGGCAAGGCCGGCTGTAACCGATCCTCCCGGGCTGTTGATGTACACGCTGATATCCTTTTTGGCGTCATCCATTTGCAGAAACAGCAGTTGCGCAATAACCAAATTAGCTAAAACATCGCTGACCACATCGCCGATAAATACAATACGGTCCTTCAGTAAACGGGAATAAATATCATAGGCGCGTTCGGTACGTCCGGATTGTTCGATGACCATAGGAACTAACATGAGGCCTCCTCTTTTTAATGAAAAAGTTTAATTCGGTAATTGGTTATTGGTAAATGGTAAATCGCTAAAAGCTGTAAAGGGCAACTTGTAAATAGCAGAAAAACAAAGCATGTAGACCAATTACAATTTACGAATTACCATTTACTGATTACACTTTACCCTTTACAGCTTTTTCCTTGATGTCCGTGATTTTGGCATGACGAACAAGCACGGCATACGCTTTCTCCATAAGAATATCATCTTCTACGTTATACACAAGGTTTTGATTTTTTTCCAGTTCGGTGATTTTTTGATGGGTTTGTTTTGCCATGAGGCTCAGGCGCTCCTGAACTTCTGATGAGGCAACGCTTATGTTCTCTTTTTTCGCAATCGCATGAAGCAGAAAGTGTTCTTTGACAGTCAGTAACGCGTGTTTATGGTATTCCTCGTGCTGCGACTTGATGTTTTTTGCGGCTTCTTCTTCGGGAATTCCGTTTGACATCATTTGTTTCATCGCGCGGTTCATGGTCCCTTTCATTTGACGCTGAACCATAGCCGAGGGAACATCAAAAGGATGAGCTTTGATCAGTTTTTCGAGAATTTCGGCTCTGACACGTGCCATCGCGTCTTGTTCATAACGGGAGTGGATGTTTTCTTCGATCGCTTTTTTGAGATCTTTCAAGCTGGGAAACCCAATGTCTTTGGCAAACTCATCGTCTTGGGGGGCCAACTCCTTTTTTTTGAGCTCCTTAACGGTGATTTCTAAAGAGGCTTTTTGGCCGGCAAATTCCTTTTTTGGATAATTCGCCGGAATCGAGCAAGGAATTTTTTTGGACTGGGTCTTTTTCAAGCCCAGAGCTTCTTTGTTGATAGAGCCCTCCAGGCGATGAGAGAGGGATTCAAGCCAAATATTTTCTCGTTGTTCAACAATCGTGTCGTTGACAGACAAAACATAGTCACACATCACAAAGTCCTCCGCCTCCGCCCCCCGGTCTTCGGACACGGCAACATACTGCGCGTTTTGCTCTTGAAGCGTTTTTAGCGTGTTTTGAATCTCTTCATCGGACACGAGGACAATCGGCTTGTTTGCGGCCAGCCCCTTGTACGAGCCAAGATCAAAAACGGGAGAGATGTCAAAGACGGCTTTATAGGACAGGCCCTTTTTCTCATCCAGTTGGACATCTGTAATATTTGGATGCTCAATGGGGTGAAGGTCGTGTTCTTTAATCCCTTCCGAAAATGTTTTTGAAAGCAGTTTTTGAATCACTTCTTTTTGAACATCATTACGGAAACGCTGCTCTACAATATGCCGCGGGACCTTCCCTTTACGAAATCCGGGGATTTTGACGCTTTTCATGAGTTCTCGACAAACTTCGTCCGTTTGATTTTTGACGCGCTCAGACGACACTTGGATAAGCATCTGCTTGCGGCACGGTTCTACCTCAGTAAGTTTGATATCCATAATCTTTTTGTTTTTAAGTGTTTATGATGAATATGAGTCGATCACATATGATAATTACGAACCCAAAGCGAAGTATTATTATATATAGGTTTTAGTATTGGTCAATAGGGGATCAGGGAAAACCCTTTTTCAGGGAAAGCCCCTTTTTCAGAGAAAACCCTTTTTTAACGAAAAAACTTTATCGGCTACGACTTCTTCGATGGGATCCTTCCAAGATAGATGTGGCGGATTTAGAATCTCCAATCAAGCTCACCTGGTTAATACGACTGCGGATGTTGTCATTATTTGGGCTCGGAGCGCTTAAGGGCGTGGTTTTTGAAAAGCGAAGAGAGTGACGGGAAGGAATATCAACAAAACCTTCACTTGCCTCAACCATCAGCGTGCCATAGGCTACGCCGGCTAACGATCCATCCTCATGAGACCAAATCAAAGCATGGGTACCTTTCTCTCCTGTGATATGAATTGTCCCGTCCCGGGTTTCAAATGAGAAAGGAGGATTTTTTTTTGTCGCCTTCATTCGCACCAAGACGTCTCCATAGTGTATATAAATTTTAATAGCGTCTTGAGCGTGTCTTATAATTTCGATTTTACTTTCAGGGGATACGCGAATATAGTTTTCGTTGTGTAGGTTCAGTTCAATATTGTTTGTTTTGCCCGTGATAATATGGTCGCCGACTTCAAAAGCACGGGATTCTCCGTGTTTGAGCCAAGAGGTCTCCCCGTTGTTTTTAACAATTTGGACCGTTCCCCTTATTCTTTCGCTTCGTATAGGATCAAGCGCCCAAGAAAGATGGGGGAAGCTGATCATAACAAGCAAAACACAAACAGCAATTCTTCGGATCCTTTTCATCGTTTTGTTTGCTTCCCTGTGGTTTTTTATCTATGTCTTTGCCACGGAGCTGAGCCGATCCGTGAGCCGATCCAGCTCTTCGGCTAACTCTTTGGGAAGACGTGATCCGAATTTTTCAAAATGCTCTTGTATTTTTGGAATCTCGTCCTTCCATTCGGCAGGGTTAACGCTTAAGAGAACATCAAGATCCTGGTCGGAAATATCTAAGCCGGAGAGATCTAAGCTGTCTTTTGTCGGCAAAAACCCGATAGAAGTTTCTTCCGCGCCGGTTTGGCCGGCACATCTTTCGAAAACCCATTTGAGAACACGGCTGTTTTCTCCAAAGCCGGGCCAGAGCCATTTACCGTCATCTGTTTTACGAAACCAGTTCACGTAAAAGATTTTAGGCATATTTTCTTTGCCGATCTCTCCCATCTTGAGCCAATGCTTCCAATAGTCTCCCATGTCGTAGCCGCAAAACGGAAGCATGGCCATAGGATCTCTGCGAAGTTCCCCGACTTTCCCGGCGGCGGCGGCCGTTTTTTCACTCGACATGGTGGCACCCAAAAAGGTTCCATGCTGCCAGTTAAAGGCTTCGTATATCAAAGGAACGGTTGAGGCTCTTCGTCCCCCAAACAAGATGGCACTGATGGGCACTCCTTTAGGGTCTTCCCATTCTTGAGCGATGACCGGGCATTGCTTGGCCGGGGCTGTGAAACGCGCGTTAGGATGCGCGGCTTTACGGCCGCAGTCCGGGGTCCAGTCTTGGCCTTTCCAATCGATGAGATGGTCGGGCGGTGTCGAATCTTTTTCCTCCCACCAAACATCGCCGTCATCCGTAAGCGCACAATTTGTGAAAATTGCATTCTCTTTGAACGAATTCATCGCGTTTGGATTTGTTTCCATGCTTGTTCCCGGCGCGACGCCAAAAAAACCTGCTTCCGGATTAATCGCGTAGAGACGTTGATCCGGGCCGAATTTCATCCAGGCGATATCATCTCCAACACACTCGATCTTCCACCCAGGAATCGTTGGATTCATCATGGCTAAATTGGTTTTTCCGCATGCCGAGGGGAACGCGGCGGCGATATAACGAACTTCTTTTTCAGGATTTGTGATTTTTAAGATCAGCATATGCTCGGCAAGCCAGCCCTCATCGCGTGCCATAGTTGAAGCGATACGCAAAGCAAAGCATTTTTTGCCTAAAAGGGCGTTTCCGCCGTAACCAGACCCATACGACCAAATTTCTTTTGATTCGGGAAAGTGCGTGATAAATTTATTTTCAGCGTCACATGGCCAAGGAATATCCGGTCTCTGGGAGCCATCTTTTGTGACCAAGGGGTACCCCACAGAATGCAGACAACGCACGAATTCTCCTTCCTCTCCCAAAACATCGAGCACCGCGGCTCCGACACGTGTCATAATCATCATATTCACCACAACGTAGGGAGAGTCGGAAAGCTGAACCCCAATGTGGGCAATGGGAGATCCGATAGGGCCCATGGAAAACGGAATGACAAACAGGGTACGGCCCTTCATGGAGCCTTTAAACAGATCGGATAATTTCGTTTTCATTTCGGCCGGATCCGCCCAGTTGTTCGTTGGGCCCGCTTCTTCTTTTGTTTTGGAGCAGATGAATGTTTGATCTTCCACGCGCGCAACATCGGCCGGATCTGAGAGAACGAGGATGCTGTTGGGTCTTTTCTTGGGATTGAGTTTTTTGGCGCTTCCGCTTTTGACAAGACGTTCGATCATTTCAGCGTATTGTTTATCGGACCCGTCACACCAAACAATATGATCTGCTTCACAAAGACGTCCCACTTCATCAACCCACTGCTTCAGTTCCTTATTGTTTGTCATCATTCTCCTCTTTGGTTTTTTACCTTTGGTTTGTCTTGAACTTCTCTTGAAGCTATCGCGCGCGAGCTTCTACGATTAAAAGTTTATAATTGAAAGACATCTCCTTGTTTAACCCCTGTACATACGACAGAAGATTTTTTTGCTTGAATCTCATTCCGGCATTCTTGCAGAATATGGTCGAGGTCCTCATCGGTGCGATCTTGGTTGTGGTGAAAAAGACCTAAAGTTTTCACCTGAGCATCGATAGCTAACTGGGTGACATCGGTATAGCAAGAGTGCCCCCATCCTCGCGTGGCCTTGTATTCATCGGGACAAAACTCAGCATCATGGATCAAAAGGTCAGAATTTTCGGCAAACGAAACATATGTATCCCGGGGATACCCGCCCGGATGAGAAAAATTCAATTCATTGTCTGTGAGGAAAACAAAGCTTGTCTGATCCTCGGTGATTTTATACCCAAATCCGCCGTTGGGGTGATTCAAGCAGATGGGGGTTATGGTTAGATTCTGAATTTGAAACGATTCTTCGGCGATTTCCTTACTCTCAACCGTTGCATGAACCTCGTCCATGGGAATCGGAAAGGTGGGAGAACACATCGTTTTTTTGACAAAATCCGTAACAGGCGCGTGAGAAACCCTTCCTCCGTATAAAAAAATCTTCATCTGAGGATCAAAAAGCGGTTTAAAGAAGGGAAACCCGATAATGTGATCCCAGTGCGCATGAGTAAACAAAATGTGGACTGTTTTAACGCCGTCCTTTTTTAGTCTATTTCCCAGACGACGAATCCCTGTCCCGGCATCCAAAACGAGGATGTCCCCCTCAATAGATTCCACCTCGAGGCATGTTGTGTCTCCGCCGTATCGAAGGGTGTCTTTTCCGGACACGGCTATGGATCCGCGTGACCCCCAACAACGAATAATCATATAAAACTCCCATATATAATGCGACGAAGTAAGCCGACGAAAAGAATCAAGAATTTAAGCCGCGTGTGATAAAGGTGGCATTATAGACCTAAGCCCTTCGTTTGACAAGGCAGAACGCCCTTCGGATGTTATGAGCTTAGAGTGTTTTCGAAGGACAAATTTTCGGAAAGTCACACTTATCAACACTTTATCAACAGGCAAAAGCGATCAAAAAAGCGCAAACTAAAAGTTTAAATAAACCATAACTCATTATTTATGAGCTAGATATATGATATAACGTTTTCCTTCTCGACGGAAGAAAGAGCGATTTTTTGGAATTATCCACATGGACAATATAATGCTTTTAATGTCAGCAATATACGGACAACTCTCTTTTATTAAATAAGTTACATAATTCGTAGTGTCTCGTTGATGATTCTGGGGGTGAGGGCCTTGTCTTACAGGGCTTGTCTTGACAAGTTCCATGAAATTCTATACGATAATGGACTTTCATTTTGGCCGAAGGAGAGGATTTTACTATGAAGCGCACATATCAACCATCAAAACGCAAACGCGCCAACAAGCATGGCTTTCGTGCCCGATCCAAAACAAAATCCGGACGAAAGATCCTGTCCCGTCGTCGAGCCGCAGGGCGAAAGCGGTTGACTCCCGCCTGATTGTCGTCGTCCATTTCAAAAACAAGGCCGAAATAAAATGCGCAAAAAGGAAACATCGAAATTGGGCCTCGCATAAAGCATGGACGTGAGAACACAAAGAACTATAAGTTTTATTAAAAAAAAAAAGGAGTTTGATTTTGTTTTTCAACACGCCCGAAAATATGTCGGAAAATATACTGTTGTTTACACGATTTTACCCATGAATGACGAAGAAAACGACCCCCATGTACACATCGGCATTATTGTCTCAAAAAAAACCAGAACATCAGTCAGTAGGAATAAAATCAAAAGGCGATATCGTCACATTCTTGATGAGCGGAAAAAC
>JADFSZ010000002.1 GCA_022560555.1 PVC group bacterium | reverse complement strand
TTCTGTTATATATATTTATATTAAAGTGAGACAGTTTGTCTCTTGGATGTTCAAGGGGAAACCCGCGGCATGAAAGGACATGAGCCATTGGGAACATGCAATCATATAAGGAGCACGGAAAAAATGCATATTGTTTTGGTTGGATCCGGCAAACCGTTAAAAAAGATGGCCGATTTCCTAAAAAAACAGGAAAATCCTTTGCTTTGTGCCATCGTGGATACGGATCAATCGGCGGAGTCCAAAGAAATATCCGAGGCCCTCAAAATCCCTTGCTTTCATGGTACAAATGATTGGGACAAAAACCTGAATTTTGATCTCATGGTTGGATTGGAACAAAAAGACGATCAGTGGATCCAAGATGCTCAGTTGGCTCAAAACAGTTCACTGGCCTTGGGGCGGTTTGTGGGGCGGATTTTACAGGATTTGCATCAGACGAAAGAAGATCTTGATTTGCAGATATGGGGGATGAAAAAAACAAATGACGCCATTAAGCTTTTATATAAAGAACTGGAGAAAAAAAATAAAGAACTGCAAAAACTTGATCAAATGAAATCCGACTTTATATCAACGGTTTCTCATGAGCTTCGGACCCCTCTCACCACCATCCGTGAAACCGTTTCGCAAATCGCCGAAGGGATTTTGGGACCGACAACGGAAAATCAACGCGAATTTTTGAATATTTGCAAAGAAGATGTTGACCGTCTGACACGGATTATTAACAATCTCTTGGATATCTCCAAGATTGAAGCCGGCCAGATCGAACTTAAACGTGAGCTCATTGATTTAAAATCCCTGATTCATCAGATCATTACTTCGCTTCAATTTAAGGTGGAAAAAAAAGGATTAACCCTGAAATCCACTCTGCCAACTCATGAGATCCGCATCTATTCCGATCATGATAAATTAATCCAAGTTTTTATGAACTTGATTAACAACGCGCTCAAATTTACACACGAAGGCTCTATTGAAATCTCTGTGCTCGAAAAAGACGACGAATTTGAATGCCAAGTCAGTGATACCGGAATGGGAATTACCGAAGAAGATTTAACAAAAGTGTTCAGCAAGTTCCAGCAGTTTGGTCGTAAACACGGTGCCGGAGAAAAAGGAACGGGGTTGGGGCTTTCGATTGCCAAAGGCATTGTTGAGCTTCATAAGGGACGCATTTGGGTCGAGAGCGAATACGGCAAAGGAACACAATTTGTTTTTACTCTGCCGAAATACACTCCGGAGTCGTTTCTCAAAGAAATATTGACGCAAGCGATCGAAGATGCCCAGAAAAAAGGCACTCAAGTTTCCTTGACCATTATCTCCTTGAAGGGTCCTGGCGGAAAAGAGGCGGCTTCCACCCTGACAAAGACGGACCTCCTAAAGAAAGCTGAAAGCACGCTTAACTACGCATTGAGACAAGTTAAGGATACGGTGATAACGCTTCATGGCAAGATCGTGATTGCCCTTTTATATTGTGATAAAGACCAAGCCGTAAAAATTGAAAAACGTTTAAGATCGGCTTGGATACAACAAGAGGAAAAAGAAAATGGCATACAAAATATTAATTTGGAATTTCAATGGCTGACATATCCGGATGATGTGATAGATGTCGAAGAATTTTTTGAACATATTGATCAGTGTAAAGTGCAGGCAAAAAATAAACTATGACCTTTTTTAATAATCTCCCCATCACGACGAAGTTTGTATTGTCTTTCTTGGTCATCGCGCTTGTGCCGATGGCTGTTGCGATCAACATCAGCTATAACACATCTAAAAAAGTTCTTGAAACTGAGGTCACCAATAGCTTGGTCGCGGTCGCTGATAACAAAACCAATCAAATTGAGTTTTATCTGCGGGAAAAAGAGCGGGCCGTTACGAATCTCTCTCATACGTCGGACATTATCGAAGCCATGGAGGAGTTGAGCGCGGCGTTTGAAGATAAAGTTGCGAATCCTGAAGCCTTCCAAGATATAAAGAAAGAGTATCGCCCCTTTTTGACGTACTACAAAAAAACATCGGAATTTGAAGATTTGTACCTGATCCGTCCGCGCGGCGAAATTGTATTTTCCGTTGAACGCCTTTCCATCAGCTCTATTTACGAAATCGCGCTTTATGAAGAATCCGAATTGACGAAGGTTTTTATCCGGGCAAAAGAATCATCCAAGACAGAAATTTCGGATTTCGAATATGATTATAATACCGAGAAGGCCGCCCTTTTTATTTCCGCGCCCATCTTGAAAGGCGCCGAGCTGATCGGTGTTTTGATTGTCAAAATGAATAACGCGGGCATAAGCGAACTTGTCAAAGATTACTCCAGCCTGGGGAACACGGGCGGAACGATGATCATGGCACATTCAGGCGATAACGTGGTTTTCGCGACCCCGCTCCGATTTGATAAAAATGCCGCTTTTGTCCGTTCGGTCAAAAAAAATTCGTTTGAGGCTTCCAGCCTCAAAAAAAGATCTACTTCAAATAGAGATGTTGGACGAGCCCTGGATTATCGCCAAGAAGAAGTTCTGTTCGTCAGCCGGTACATTCCTAGTTTTCGATGGGGACTCATTGTTAAAATGGACACAAAAGAAGTTTTTTCGTCCGCCAATCAACTCAGAAAGAAATTGATGAACATCAGCATACTTCTCATGTGCGCCGTTGTTGTTATCGCGATTGTGATTGCCCGCACGATATCGCGTCCCATTCGCGCTCTAACGGATGTCTCCGCGTCCATTGCCGAAGGCAATCTTTCCGCACGGGCCGCCGTGTATGGCCAGGACGAAATCGGAGAACTGGCGCTCGCTTTTAATCAGATGACGGACAATTTGGTGGAGGCTAATAAAAATATTGAGCAAAAAAGGGCGGAACTCGAAAGTCAAAAAGGCATGCTGGAAAAAGTTAATAAAGAGCTGGATAGTTTTACATACACCGCCAGCCATGACTTGAGAGCTCCTTTACGGGGAATTGCCTCGTTTGCCAAGTTTTTGGAAGAAGATTACCGGGACAAGCTGGATGACGAGGGGCGGGATCATATCCAGGAAATCATCGGCGGTGTGAACAGAATGAACCAATTAATTGATGATCTTTTGGCGCTGTCACGCATTTCACGTATTCAAAATCCGTTTGAAGACGTTAATATCAATGAACTATTAGAAGCTGTTTTAAAGCGTATAGAATTTGATATCAAAGAACACAAGGTCGAGATGGTGATTCCTCCAAATATTCCTGTTGTCTGCTGTGATCGTATCAAAATGACGGAAGTTTTCCTGAATTTGATCAACAATGGGATCAAATTTTCATCCAAAGACAATCCGGATCACCCTCGCGTGGAAGTGGGATATGTGTCTGAAGCTGATAACCATAAATTTTTTGTTAAAGACAATGGGATCGGCATTGATCCGAAATACCATGACCAAATTTTTGGGATGTTTAAACGCCTTCACTCCAACGCGGAATACGAAGGAACGGGAGCGGGCCTGGGAATAGTCAAAAAAGTGATCGAAGATCATCACGGGCGTATTTGGATTGAATCCGTTGTGGGCCAAGGTGCGACATTCGTGTTTACGATCCCGAAAGAGCTGAAAGAGAAAAAGAAAATCGGTGAAATCCTTGTCGAAGACGGATTTGTTTCTCAAGATGTTCTTAACCAAGAACTGGACAAGCAGAAAAGCCAGGAAGTGTGAGATCATTCCCGGATAGGAAGGAGTTCATATGATTCATGAAGACCATGAGGAGTGGGGCAAATCTCTCAAGATCCTGCTCGTTGAAGATACCGAGGCGGATATCAAAATAGCACAGAGAGCGTTTGCCAAAGCGAAGTATCAAAATCAATTTACCTTTGTCAAAGACGGACAAGCGGCTTTGGATTTTATCTATCACCGGCCTCCGTACACGGATCCGGCCGCGTACCCTCGCCCCGATCTCATTTTGCTGGATATCAATATGCCGAAGATGGACGGGATTCAAGTGCTTAAAACACTGAAAAGTGATCCTAAGGTTAGTATGATTCCCGTTATTATGTTTACAACATCGAAAGACGCCAATGATATTAATAACAGCTACAATTACGGAGCGGCGGGATATATCCCCAAGCCTGTGAGTTATGAAGCTTTTGTGCGGTTTGTGGACGGATTTAATTATTATTGGAATGTCATGAACCAGTTGCCTGATAGAGAAAATTCATTGTAAGTGGGGTCTGCAGGGGAGGAGGGAAATATGAGCACAAAGATTTTAGTTATTGAAGATAACGACCAAGACCGTAAAATTATAGGACGGTATCTTAAGAAATCCGGCTATGAAGACGTTGTTTTTGCGGAATCGGGAGAAGAGGGAGTCGCAAAAGCTAAAGTTGAGAACCCCGACATTGTTGTGTCGGATACCATGCTTCCCGGAATTGACGGATTCGAGGTCTGCCGTCAAATCCGGGAACATTTTGGTCCGGACACTCCCAAGATCATCATTATGACAGGGGCTGTCGATGCTGTGGACGCGGTTAAGGCCAAGAAAATGGGCGCGAATGACTATTGTGTTAAAACATCGGATTACGAACCTCTTTTAGACGCCGTGAAAAACGTTGGCGGGAGCTAATGTCCGATACATGGTGGGTATTTCACGTTGACAAGCAAAGGCTTGCAAACTAAAATTAAATTACTGTAAGCTATACCAGCAAGGCCTGGCTTTCCGATAAGGCCTTAGTTTCCGATGAGTCAAGCTCATCGAAAATTATGCACGAGGTAATTGGGTAGCTGGTTCGGGAGGTCAGGAATTTCGTAGCTCTTCGATCTACGAAATCCTGACACGAGATATTTTGGGTTCCAGAGATGGGGAGGAACTGCGCTTCTCGAAATCCAGGCACGAGATATTTTGGGTTCCAGATATGGGGAGTCACATATGAACATCGTTAAAGAATTTTCAATTATCTGGCAGATAAAGTTCGAATGGAAAACCTGTTTAACCGAAAGTTTACTGTAAAAGAGGGGGAACAACATGTTTGATCAATTCAAAAATAGTTTTTCGCGAGATAAAGCCCTGAAAGAAGAACGTGTCCAAAACCAGCCCACCTCATTGAATTCCAAAAATGATGTCCCTATATCGACAACTCAACAAATTTGCATCGCCATCTGTAATCAAAAAGGAGGATGCAGCAAAACAACGACGGCTATCAATCTCTCGTCTTGTCTGGCCGAGAAAGGATACCGGGTTCTCCTGATTGATCTTGATGCTCAGGCCCACGCGTCGCTTGGCCTCGGGGTCGACATCGAACAGACAGAAAAATCAACGTATGATGTGCTGATCAACAATGCGGGACTTGAAGATGTGATTCAAAAAACATCCGTCAAAAATCTGGATATCGCTTCGGCCAACGTCTCTCTCGCCGATGCTCAATTAGAGCTGGCAACAGTCCTGGGAAGAGAATCCATCCTCAGGATCGCGATTCACAAATTGCGCCTTCGTAAAAAATACCAATATACACTAATCGATTGCTCCCCGAGTCTGAATCTCGTGACCCTGAATGCCATCGTCGCGGCCGATTACGTGATTATCCCCGTCCAAACGCATTATTATTCTTTAGAGGGGATGAAAGAGCTGTTTTCCACCATCGATATTGTGAAAGAACGGCTCAATTTTGACGTGAAGATTCTCGGGATCCTCGCGACACTCTTTGATAAAAGAACCAAGGTCAGCCACCGCGTGTTAGATCAAATTCAAAACTACTTCAAGGACTTGGTTTTCCGGACCCCTATTCATTACAATGTCAAACTCTGTGAAGCCCCGATTTATAAAAAGCCCATTCATCTATATGCCCGGACATCCCAAGGGGCCAAAGATTATTGGGCCCTGACCCAGGAGGTCATTGAACGCACTCTTGCAAAAGACCCTCAGTGTTCTCAAAACGTTAATCACTTACCCGTATCGGAGAGCCTTGGTGCCGGAATCGAAACCATCTCATAATCCGGATATTGTTCAAACAGTCTTTTCACGTCCGTCCAAAAAAAAGGCGTCCCGCCTCTTTGATCAAAAAGGGCGTCAAAATGTTGAAGAGCCAAAGATCCCGAGCCCTCAGATCCTGATCAGCAAACGATATCCCTTCGGACTCGATATAGGAACACATTCCCTCAAAATTGTTCAGCTAGGCCTTGAAAGCGAGGGACGAATACGTGTGATCCATGCCCTAACTGAAGATTTTCCCTCGTCCGTGCGAGAGCATCCCGACCAAAAAGCGATCTATATATCGGAAATCCTCAGAAAGATCAGCAAAAGCATAAATTTGAAAGACGCTTGTTTCACACATGTGCCCATCTCAGCCTGCAAACTGGATCTTATCAAACTTCCCAGAATTCCACCCCAGGAAGTGGACAAAGCCATGTACTGGGAAATCCAACAACAGTTTCGCCGGAATCCCGATGAAATCACCTATGACTATCTTGTTCTTGAGAAGCAAAGCCGGGATTTGTTTGACAATGACGTCGGATTCCTGGTGATCGTGACCCAAAGAAAAGTTGTTCACGAACAACTCGGCCTTTTGAAATCCGTCGGCCTGGAAACCCTCGCGACTGATGTCGAGGCTCTTTCGGATGTGGCAGCTTTAAGCTATGGTAATGGCTATCTTCACGAGCAGGAAGTTGTGCTTTACCTTGATTTTGGCGCGGGACAAACAACGGTTGGAATTATTAGCAACAAAGAACTGATTTCTGTGAGGAGCTTAAACATCACGGGAAACTTTTTAACCAAAGCCATCAGTCAATACTGTCAAACCAGCTGGGAAGAGGCCGAACTCTTAAAACGTGAGCATGGCATTTCCATCGGTACCGGGGATCAAACTTTGGATGATCAGGCTCCGGAAATGACAAATCATGCGACTCAGGTGCGGAACGCGATTCTTTCTCATTTGGAACATCTTGTTCAAGACATCGAACATACGTTTAAGCATTTTTCGTTTCAGATCACACGGTCGCAGATCACGAAATATAACCGCGTTATTGTCTGTGGAGGGGCCTCGTCTCTCAAGGGTTTTGTCCCCTTTTTAACTTCGCGTCTTAACGTTCCTGTTACACTTGCCGATCCTTTGGGAGATTTGATGGCCGGGCAAATGGGGATTCCGACAGGAGGGGCCTTCAATGTGGCCTTGGGTTTGGCCCTAAGAGGCTTAGAAGAATGAGACGGATCAATCTCATAACGAGGAGCGTTTCAAAAAAACAAGCCGAATGGCGGACTTTGCCGAAAAATCGCATATGGTTTGGTGTGATCAGTGTTTTTGTCATCATGGGGCTTGTCTTTCTGGGGCAGTCCCTGTGGATAATGAGCCTGCGTATCCGCATCCCCCGGCAGCAAAAAGCCATACAAAATGATGAAGCAAATCTGATCGAACAACAAAGCGCCGTAACTAAAGCCGAGGAGCAAAGAAAACGGATCCGGGAGAATAGTAAGCGTCTTGAAGGAAAATTGAGAGTCATTCGAATGTCCCGAAGCCGTCAGATCGATTTTTCTGAAGTTTTAAAAACCCTCTCTGAATATGTTCCGTCGGATTTATGGATCGATAAAATGATGCTGGATCAAAACCAGATCACCATTATCGGCACAACGCTGGACAATATCAAAGTGAGTCAGTTTATGGAGCGCCTGGATACTTCAGTTACTTTTGAACGCACGGGTTTTAACTATACCGAAAAAACCGATTTGGACGGAAGACCTCTTATTAATTTTGAGGTAACAACGCATATATTGATGTCAACCGGGGCATTGTGACAAAAAAAACACATAAGCTTATCGAAGGATTTCACGCGCAGACCCTGCAGAGAAAAATGCTTCTGGGCCTTTTAGCGCTTGTGATTATCTTTAGCGCCTATGTCCGGTTTTCTTATAAACCGCGAGCAGCCGTCCTCAGGGACTTGAAAGCCCACGCACTTCAATTGGACAATCAAAGGATCAGGATTCAAAGCGAGACCCCGAATGTTCAAAAAGAAGAAGAGGCCCTTCAAGCGGATCAAGAACGGTACAAATGGCTTATGTCCGAGTTAGCCGATGTAGAGGCCGAGCTGCCCCGGCAGGGCAGCATTCCGCAAATTTTGGGTCAAATAGCCCGCCAAGCCGAGGGATACCCGATTGATTTGATTTCCATTAAACCCAAACTGGGTGATCCGTTGGAAGAATATTCCCGTCTGGATGTGGAGATGATATTTCATGCGGATTATCCGGGCCTTGTGAACTATCTTTATCGCCTGGAAGCTTTATCACAATTCTTGAAACCGAATGAAATGGTTATGGAAAAAATGGAGAACGGCTTTCAAGGTAGAGCCGAAATCAAACTGACACTGTCTACGTTGTTAGGAGAAGCCATAAAAGATCAAGGCCCCGCAGAAGTTCAAGATATTCCTGAAATTCAAATGAGTCGAAATCCGCTCGTGAGCGACATCCAGGGGCCGTCTCCAAAAGCGGTTTCCGGGCAGGAAGAAACATATCATATCAGCGGGGTGATCCCAACGGGAAAAAATCCCACAGTGATTATTAATGGCCGGGTGTACCGTGTGGGAGACGCCATCGATAAAAAAACGATTAAAAAAATTACTCGGAACCAAATCGTTTTAACGGACGGTATCTCAGATATTGTTTTATCGTATCGTCCGGAATAATACGAAAAAGGAGACACATATGTCGGCACGCATAATACCCTTAGGCAAGATGATGTGTTTGGTCTTGCTCCTCTCCATGATGCCCCCCGCAGGGGTGGTGCTAGCAACGGAGGACACCATCAGCCATGAAATGGATCAAGAATTGATCACGCTCGATTTTCAGGACGCGTCTCTTACCAGCGTTTTAAGATCGCTTGCCTATTCGTACAACTTAAATTTGGTGGCCCCCAAAAATATTGAGGGGACCGTGTCTTTCCCGTTGACAAATGTGACGGTCGAAGAAGCTCTTCAGGTGATCTTAAGCATTAATGGATACACCTATATCAAAAAAGGAAATCTGATTTACATCACGCCGAGCCCTGGAGTCGACGGTGTGCGTGTGACAACAGAAACCGTAGTCCTGAACTATTTAAACGCGCATGACGCGAGCCGTCTCTTAACGGATGGACTGTCTTCTCTTGGAAAGATTCGGGTGAATGAAGCGAACAACACGCTTGTGGTCACGGATTATCCGGCGTACATCGAGAATTTACGAAAAACCCTGGAGGAATTGGATACACCGCCGATTCAAGTCCTGATCGAAGCCAGATTGATTGACATCACCGAGCAAGATAGTCGAAACGCAGGCTTTAGCTGGACCGTTCAAAGCCGGTTTTTTGATTTGGGAGGAAGCGGAGATATGGCAGGCCCTTCCTCAACCCTTTCCGGCGGTCAACTCAAATTAACGTCCTTTGCAACAAAAGGAATCACCGCCACGGCCACGATTGATGCCTTGATCAGAGATAATAAAGCCCATCTTTTGGCATCACCCTCCATTATGACTCTCAGCGGAAAAGAAGCCCGGATCATTATCGGAGAACGGTTTCCCTATAAAGAGAAAACTCAAACGACAACCGGAACAACGGAAACAACAAAATTTGTCGATATCGGAACCACACTGAGAGTGACGCCCTGGGTCTCTCCCGACGGCTGGATCACAATGTACGTTCATCCCGAGGTTTCATCCTTAACCGCAGAGTTGGAGGCCGGTCCGCGTGTGGCCACCCGGGAAGCGGATGCCACGATTGTTGTGAAAGACGGAGAGACGATTGTCATCGGAGGTCTCATTAAGCGCCAGGAGGATAGCATTAAGGGAAAAATTCCGATCCTGGGAAGCATTCCGATCCTGGGACGACTCTTTCGGCACAGAAGTAGTGACACGACGTCAACGGAATTGGTCGTGTTTATCACCCCAACGATAATCAAGTATAGGGATTCACCGGGAAACCAGCGCCCGGAAATTCCCCGGGAGGTTTTTGTTCAAATTAAAGAAACCGGTGAACAGGTTCTGGTGCATCAATTGTGGCAAGAGGCTGCCGATTTGGAAAAAGGGCGCGGGATCATTTCGCGTAATAAAGATCGACGGGACCGGATGGTTCTTGCCCTCAGGCGATATCAAAAGATCGTGTCCATATATCCCCAAAGCGAGAAAACACCGGAAGCCCTCTTTCGCGGCGGGAACTTAGCCTATAAATATTTTGATGATCTGGTGGCCGCGCAAGCCATGTTGGTCGAACTCATTCATGAATATCCGGAGTCTTCTCTGATCAGGAAAGCCAAAAAATTGTTAAAACAGATCGATAAAAAAATCCTTTCCAAAAACCGTAAATTCATGAAAAGACGAAGAGGGGCTTGACAATGCCTCTCTTTTTTTACAAAGTCCGTGATAAGGACGGAGAAATGTTCTCATCAACAATTGAAGCCCAGGATGATATGGCCGCGGCCGTGAGGCTGCGTTCTTTGGGGTACAGCGTCATCTCCCTCCAAACAAAACAAAGAGGTCTGAAAGAGTGGTGGAACGATGTCTATCAGATCCTGACCCAGTCTCATAAAACCGAGATTGTTTTTTTAACCCGGCAGCTCGCAGCCCTCATAAAAGCCGGAATTCCCATAGTGAGTGCCGTTAAAAGCTTAGAAGAGCAAACCAAGAATCGAAAATTGAAGAAAACTCTCGGCAAAGTCGCGAGAGATTTAGAAGGAGGAGACTCCTTTTCGGAGTCCTTGAGGAAACATCCGGATATTTTTACGGATCTGTTCGTGAGTATGGTCCGTGTTGGAGAAACCGGCGGAATCCTGGATGATGTTTTGGAAAGAACGGCGGACATGTACGCGCGTGAATATGAGTTTAAGATCCGAATCCGGACGGCTATGACCTATCCGGTGTTTTTAGCTCTGGCCGCAATCGGTATCGTCGGGTTCCTTTTGGTCAATACGGTTCCAAAATTCACGGTCATTTTTGAAGCGTATGATACAGATCTGCCTTTGTCCACGCAATTTTTGCTTGGGGCAAGCCTCTTTTTTCGACGATTTTGGTTTGGCGCGATCGCGGCCGTAATCTTGGCGGTCTTATGGATCAAACGGTATATCAAAACCGCCCATGGGCGCTTGCGTGTGGATACTTGGATTTTGAAAATACCTCTTTTTGGATCGTTACAATTGAAAGGGATCGTTGCGCGTGTGACACGAACCCTGGGAGTTTTGCTCCATACGGGTGTTCCTATCACGGAAGCCCTCATGACGGTTGAGAAAGTCGCCGGGAATCAGTTTATCGCGAAAAAAATGGAAGGGATCCGTTTCGCGATTTCAGAAGGCGCCCCATTGAGCGAACCTTTGATCACCAGCGGCATTTTTCCTCAGGCTGTTACACAGATGGTTGTTATGGGCGAGAAAAGCGGATCATTGGATCAAATGCTCCAGGAAGCAGCCACCTTCTATGATCGGGAAGTTGAGTACGCGCTGAAAAATATGGCCACCATTTTAGAACCGGCCTTGCTCCTCGTGATGGGTGGGGTCGTGGCTTTTATTGCTCTATCTATTTTGATGCCGATTTTTAATTTGATTAAATTATTTCATTAAAAAACTGTTTTATTGAAAAAACTGTTTCGTTAAAAGAAATAAGGAGAAGAATGATGAGACGAACATTTCTTAAATATTCCCCCGCTGGCCGTCGGGGATTTACATTGATTGAACTTTTGATCGTGATTTCGATCATTGCCATTTTAGCCGCGACCATGATTCCGAATTTTATCGGGTTTGACACAGAGGCCCGCGTAGCCGCGTCCAAAGCCAATCTGGACACACTGCGTACCCGCATCATGCTCTTTCGCGCCAAAGAAGGATATTATCCGAAGAGCTTGAATGATCTTTTAGAGAAAACCTACACGGACGCGGGGATCGAAAAACCGTATCTGAAAAAACTTCCTCTGGAAATGATGAGCGCCAAATCCGGCAGTTCCCTGTTTGTCGATCTTAAATCAAAAGATCGTCCGGGAAAGCGCAACGGCGGATGGGTGTATTATACGGATAAGGCCGACGTGTTTATTAATATCGATCAGCCTCTGGACGACACATGGGGAGATATTAAAGGTGAGATTCCATTGGAATGGTAAAACCCGGCTTTGTCGCAACGGACATACGCTCCGAAACCGGGGGGTGATTTTGCTTACGACGATTATTATATTAACGTTTCTCGCGCTTTTAGGAACGGCTCTTGTGGCGATACTGTATTCCCGCATTCTTTATTCGCAGATGCAATTTGATCGGCTTCGGGCTTTGTATCTCGCGGAAGCGGGGATTGCGAAATCCATTTGGGAATTGAGATACGACACGGATCTTGATCATAACGGAACCGGCAATATTGTGAAAACCGAATTGGATCAAGGTTATTTTTGGGCTGAACACGATTTTCAAAACGCGACTATCACGGCAACGGGAGAATTTAACCGCGTCCAAAGAACGGTGCAAATCCAATACACCGCGATTTAGACACAAGAATAAAAACGGAGTCATCAAAGAGGACAAAATCACTATGGCCAAACGAGGATTGATCGGAGAAATTTTGGTTGAACAAGGCATCATCACCCAGGTTCAGCTGGATGAGGTGCTCCGAGAGCAAAAGCGGACCAATAAAAAGATCGGAGAGATCATTGTGCGCAATCAATTCGCGACTGAAGAAGATATTGCCAAAATTCTCTCTGATCAGCTCGGATTCCCTTTTATAGATTTATCAACTTACCAGGTGGAGGAGGAGGCCCTAACCTTAATTCCTGAGGAGGAGGCGCGTCGCCTGGAGGTGATTCCCGTTTTTCAGCTCGGACAAACGTTAAACGTGGCCATGGCCAATCCTCTTAACATTAGCCTGATCGATGAAATAACCCAGCTGACAGGAAATCTAAGAATTAAATCGATGATCGCGACCCCGTCAGGCATTAGAGCGGCCATTGATAAATTTTATGGTGGTGTGCCGACACAAAAGATCACCCCTCTACAGACTCCAACAAGCCCTCAGGGACCATCCCAAGGCGACAAAGCAGTTTTAGAAAAAACGCCTTCGTTTGTTGATGATGTGGAACAGGCGGTGGTGAAAAAAATCGTTGATCAGATCATTGAGGATGCCGTGAAATCGGGCGCAAGTGACATTCATCTCGAGCCGCATGAAAGAACGACGTATTGCCGGATGAGGATTGACGGAATTCTTCATGACGTGAAACCACCCCCGGCAAAATTGTACAGGGCGATCGTGTCCCGCATTAAGATTTTAGCCGAGATGGATATCGCGCAAAGCCGTTTGCCGGAGGACGGGCGTGTTCAGACAAACATCTCTGGAAAAGAAGTCGATCTGAGGATCGCAACCTTCCCGACGCTGTACGGCGAGCACGTGTCCATACGCATTTTGGATAAATCTCAAGGCATCATGAACCTTGATCAATTGGGATTTCAAGGCGATGACCTTAATAAAATCAAGGATCTTATTAACCGGCCGCACGGAATGATCTTAGTCACAGGCCCGACAGGAACGGGAAAAAGCACAACGCTGTACGCGATTTTAAACACCATCAATGATCTGAAAAAAAATATTGTGACCCTGGAGGATCCGATTGAATACACGATCCCGCGGGTCAATCAAGCGCAAGTCAATGCCAAGGCCGGGTTCACATTCGCGACGGGGCTGCGTTCCATGCTTCGGCTCGATCCGGATATCATCATGATCGGAGAGATCCGGGATAGAGAAACCGCCGACATCGCCATTCATGCCGCGTTGACAGGTCACCTTGTTTTTTCCACGCTGCACACCAATGATGCCGCGGCGGCTGTCGCCAGGTTGGTGGATATCGGAATTGAGCCGTACCTGATTTCAGCGTCTCTTTTGGGCGTCGCGGCCCAACGACTTGTGAGAAAATTGTGTCCGAAATGCAAAAAAGAATTTATACCGCATCCGAGCGACTGGGCCGGAATGGCCGGTACGTTGACAGAGCTTGAGGGGAAGAAAATTTATCGGGCCGAAGGGTGTAAAGCCTGCCTCAAACTAGGATACAAAGGACGCACAAGCCTTTTCGAAATATTTCTTACGGATAACCGGATTAAAGAACTCATTGACCAAAAGGCTCCCGCTCATGAGGTGAAAGCCGCGGCCCAATCAACGGGAATGAAGACCTTGCAGCAAAACGGTGTTGAAAAAGTTCTGCAGGGTCTGACAAGTTTAAGTGAAGTCTTGAGAGTTACCCGAGATGTCTGATTAAAATTTCACGACCCCTTTCAAAATAAACAAGAAAACATAAAAAATGATAAAAGGGTTTTTTTCAAAAAAGGTTTTTCTTTTTGTCTTTTTGGTTATTGCGTTTTGTCCGCGCGAGTCATGGGCCGCGAATCGCTATTGGATCGGAGGGACCGGGAATTGGTCGGACACCGCGCATTGGTCAAACATGTCCGGAGGGGCGGGAAATCAATCCGTACCCGGGTCGTCGGATAAGGCGTTTTTTGACGGCAGCTCCGGCGGAGGAATCTGCACTGTTGATCAAACGGTCAATGTGAGAGGCCTCGACATGCAAAGCGGGAACACAACAACGCTTTCTCAAGGGGCGAACAGCTTTACCGTCGGAACAGGGAATGCCGCTTTTACGGGCGGAACATTTACCGGAGGGTCCTCCACGATTGATGTGAACGGAACATTCACTGTGAACGGTGCTAGTTTTACATCCACGTCCGGGACAATGTTTTGTGCTAAAGCTTTTACGTTTTCTTCCGGAACGTTTACACATAATTCGGGGACCGTGGAATTTGATACGAATAACCTCACGATCAGTCCGGGCAGTGCCGTATTCAATAATGTCACGTTTAACGCAAACAAAACATTTACGATTTCTTCCGGGCAAACACTCACAGTCAACGGAACACTGAATCTGACAGACGGAACCGTGAACACGGGAACGCTGGGAAGCAAAGGAGCTATCAATCTGGCCACAACGTTTGACGGAGGATCAGCGACACTTGATATTTCAGGTACATCAGCTCAAACGTTTACCGGCGGCGGATCGGCCTCAACAGGAGAATGTCCCGCTGTCAACATCAATAAATCATCGGGAACACTGACATTGGCCAGCATCATTCGAACAGGCAGTGATTGGACGTATACCCAGGGAACCGTGGATGCCGGGAGCTCCACGGTGGTCTTTGCGGACAATAATTTGAATATAACAGGATCCATGAGCTTTAATCATCTTACCTTTGATTCCGGGGGGGGTAACAAGACCGTAACGATTGGCGCCGGAACGACGCTGACAATCACCGGAACATTAAGTCTGACAAACTACACGATCAACGGAGGGACACTGGCGCCTGAGGGCAACGTGACCGTCGGCGCTTCTGCCGACGGGGGTACCACAAGTTTGTCTTTAACAGCCACGGGAGATCAAACAATTACGGGAAATTCCGGCGGAGATTTTCAGGATAATCTCACGATCAATAAATCTTCAGGGACCGTGACTCTGACAGGAACCTGTACCGGGATTCAAAATATTACCGTGACGGCCGGGACCTTGGATTTTGACGGAGGTTTTACGTATACAATCGATAATGCCGATACCGTTTCCGTTGCGAGCGGTGCCGCCATCAATTTTACGGGATCATCAGGGAGCCTTGTCACACTAAAAAGTGATCAAAACAACTCTGCTTGGACACTTAACGTCAACACCGGGGCCACGTATCAAGCCGATTTTGTCGATGTGAAAGACTCCAATGCGACGGGCCAAGATATTTTTGCCACAAATTCAACCGACAGCGGTGGAAACACGAACTGGTTTTTTGTCCCGGGAACACTCACAAGCACGGATGTCGAGCCAGACTCTCTCTCGGCAGGTGCGGAGGGTCTCGTGACGATCAGTTTTACCACAGCCAATGTGATTCCGATCAATGGTTTGATTGTTATTGATTTTCCGTCCGGGTTTAACGGAACGGGTTCGGATACCGTGTCCTCGGCATCAGGCATTGACGGAAGTTTCTCCGTCGCAACATCCAACGGGGACGGCACCAATGATGTGATCACGATCACCAGAAGCGGCGGAACAAAAGTTTCGAGTTCAACAGCTGTCAGTTTCCAGATTAACAGTATCACGAATCCAAGCTCGGCGGGTTCAACGGGAACTTATTCGATTAAAACGCAAACGTTGGGCGGAAGCATCACGATTGATCAAGATACGGCTGTGTCAGCTGATATAATTATTGATGCTATCAGTCAGATTGTTTTTACGACATCACCCCAAACATTAGTTCAAAATCAGATCTCAAGCGTGATCACTGTACAGACCCAAAACTCTTCCGGTGATGCCGTTAATGTCTCGTCAGACACTGTGCTGGATCTCACAAGTTCATCCGCGCAAGGAACATTTTCCGATAACAGTTCATTTGCAACAACCATCACACAAATCACCATCTCCTCAGGGCAAAGCACGGCCGAATTTTATTACCGGGATTCGCAAGTCGGTACCCCGACCCTTACCGCTTCGGAAAATCCGTCCCAAGGATGGACCGATGCCACACAACAATTCACCATCAGTACGAATGTGAACTCATTTTCCGTCACAGTTTCTAGCCCGCAAATTGCCGGAACTAATTTTACCATAACCATTACGGCTTTAGACAATACAGGGGGCGTCTTCACGGGTTATTCCGGAACAGCAAACATGACGGTTAGTTTCGTGTCACCGGATTCCGGCTTGGCCACTTTAGGCGTGACATCCACCTCCGCGTTTGTTGAAGGAGTCGCCACCTTGACGAATCAAACTTTTTCGGATTGTGGGACAATTACGATCACAGCAACGGATGCAAGCGATCCCACGGTCACGGGTATTACCGGAAACATTTTGTTTGTCCCGTTTGACTTTACAGTTGTGGGAACAGAACTGGATGATACCGCGTCCGCGCTTCACACCGTCAATAAACCTTTTACATTAACCGTAACGGCTCGCAATGCCGCCGGAGTCCCATGCCCGAATTATTTGGGCTCGACCACTTTAACTGTGAATACGATTTCGCCCGCGGCCGATCAATCCGGAGCCTTAAACACGACAACTCTTTCATCTACCAATTGGACGAACGGTGTTGCCGTCATCACGGACATGATCTATGACAAATGGGGAACGATCACGATCACGTCCACGGATACGACCCTCACAACTCAAACGGGAATTTCCGTTGAGATCACATTTATTCCCAAGGATTTACTCTTAACACTATCGGCCATTCCGGCGTTCCGAACATACTTTTACATTGATGAGGAATTCTCAGCCATCGTCACCGCGCGGGATTTTAATGACGCAAGCATATCCAATTATCAGGGAACCGTCACCTTCGCGGGAGATGATCTGGCACTTCCCGATGATTATACATTCACTGCTGTGGATGCAGGTATACATTTGTTTGAAACCAGTGCCGGATCGGATGAGATTGAAACAACATTAACCGTCACAGATACCGTACACACAACGGTAACGGGAGACTCTGAAGCTATCACTATTAAACAGGGGACGATTCAGGTTATTTCAACCTCCGGTCCGGTCGGGACGGTAAGCGTAAACGTGCAGCTGCTCGATGCCAACGGGGAGATTCTTTTACAAGATAGTGCGACCATTTTCATCATTGTTTTAGAAGAGTTTCTGGCGGATAACGCCTCCGCGACATCACCAGCCGAAACCATTGCTGTGAGTGTGTCGCAGGGCAAAGCCACGATCGCCGTAACGGATGATGAGGCAGAAACCGTTACAGTAACACCAACGTCGGATCCCATCCTGATTCCGCAAGATGGGACCGTGCAGTTTGGTACCGTTTCCAGGACCGGTGTGGGCGTGCAGCTTTATCGAGAAATTCCATGACTTTTTTAAGACCTTCACCACAGAGCACACAGAGATCACAGAGAATGCGTTTTGCCCTCCGAACTAAAAAGGGTTTTACATTCATCGAGCTTCTCATCACGCTTGCCGTAATTGCCATTGTGTTTGTTCCTCTCATGCGCATGTTTACAGCTTCTTTGGAACAAGTGTCTATGGATCAGGACTTGACTACCGCCAGATATCTGATCCAGGAAGGAATGGAAAAAGTTAAAAACATGGGGCTTACGGAGGCCCAACTAAAAGCTTTAGGCGATGTTTGGGATCCGCCCCTGGATGAGGCTCCCGTTACACTGAACAAAAAGTACTGGCGTATAAAGAGAACGGTGGATCTTCAAACAGATCCTCTGGAAGTTCGCATTTTGGCTTACCAGCTAACAGAGGCGACTCTTTCGGAACCTGAGGGGCTCCCGGAAGCCCAAGCCGTGACACTCATTGAAGACCTGGATTGGTTTAACAGCGTGGAATAAAAAAATAAGAGGGGTGTCCGGCATGGACAAACGGCTAAACCACAAAGGGCTAACGCTCTTGGAGCTCTTGATCGCGATCGCGATCGCAGGCATGCTGACGGGAGTCACGCTGTATATGCTTCAAGCCAGCCTGGACGCTTACACGTATAGCCAACAGGAGATCCTTCTCGAAAAAGCCATAGATGATTGTCTCGAAGAAATCATTCAGGGAGGTTTTGACAATCTTGGCGTCAAAGATTCTCTGGAAATTTTGGATCTTGGGGAAACTTTCATTCGGTTTGTTCCTTTATGGACGGACGAGACCCATGATCCTTCATTCGTTCATCAATCGTCTCGAACGGCCGCACAAAAACCGTTTATCCTCAACCGTCCGTATAAACCCGGAAGCTTTACGCCGATTGCCGAAATCTTGGAAGAAGTGTCGGAATCCGGAAAAGAGAAATGGTCTCAAATACCGGTGACATTTGTGCCCGGGGAAAAAGAACGCGCCCGGGAACTGAATGATAAAGTTTATCTCACCCAGGCGGTTCGCGCGGGTGATCGCATTCGTTTTATATTCCATCCGGATGCCGAACATTTTCCGGACTGCGCGATGACACTCTCCTGGAAAGATGATAGTCTCAGTCGTACCTACCGGGGCCTGACGCAATCGATTCCGGGGCGGCTGCCCTCGGGAGGTAAAATTTCTCAATGTCATTTTCAGTATTTTAATAACATGAACCAGGAACTCTCTCCTTTGAAAGTAAACATCCCCAATATTTCGGCCGTCAAAGTAAGTGTGACCGCGTCGATAGGACACGCTCAAGAAAAAGATATTCAAACCCAAAAAACAGGAACAGCGTTTGTTCATATGCGAAATACCCGGAGTTCCGGGTCGGGCTTGCTCATCGCCGAGGGAACACGGATCCGGATTCCGGACTCAGAACATATACGTGTTTTTAGCCTAGCGAATATCCGAACCTTTGAGAGCGGCGATCGGATTGTTCTAGAGGCCAAACCCGAGACGGGGCGTATGTGGCGCATTCAAGTCACCTTAGGATATGACCATGACGCGCCTGTGATCACGAAATACATGGTCGAGTATCCTCCGGGCCACGTTGTCTTAAGTGAGAATGTGAATTTGACGACGGATATTCCGCTTAATTTTTTAAGTTTAGGTCCGGACGGACGGTATGACTACGATTTTGACAAGGGCAAAGAGAATGTGGTATTCTTACGCGGTCTCGTAGATCTTGAAGTTGTCAAAATGGAGCCCCGGGGGGCCGCTTTATTTGTTAGACCCTGAGAGGGGGAAATGAACTCACGGCTATGCTATGACGCGCACATGAACAACATCGAATGAGGGGAAATAGAGAATGGCTAAAAAAATACTGTTTGTGGAGGATGAACCGAATATCACAAAACTCCTGTCAATGCGTCTTAAAGCGTCAGGCTATGAGGTGTTGACCGCTTCAGATGGAGCCGAAGGCCTGGAAAAAGCGAGATCACAAAACCCGGATCTGATCATCTTGGATCTCATGATGCCGAAGATGGAAGGATATGAGGTGTGCCGCTTATTAAAATTTGACGAGAAATATAAGCATATTCCGATCATCATTTCTTCGGCAAAATCAACGGATGAGGACCGGCATTTGGGCGAAAAAGTCGGAGCCGATGATTATCTCAGCAAACCGTATGATCCGGAGGACCTCCTTCAAAAGATTAATAAATATATCGGGCCGGCTGTGTAAATATTAAAAAGACACTCTGTGATGTCGACAGATTACCCAGGTGTTTGACCATCCTTGCCCAAAGGAAGCAAGGTTTTTTTGTGCCATCATCTCGTGGGCAAAAGAGCGCGGGGGTCTTCATGTCTTTCCTGAAGCGCACCTTTTTTAAAGGGAAAGATTCTAAAAGGGAAAAGTTCTAAAGGGAAAAGACAGGGAAAATCAATGCTTGACTCCCCACGGGAGGTATGTTAGTTTTCTGCGTGGTTTTTTCGGCTCCGGGATTGCCCCGAAGCCTTTATTTCTTATACACTTGTTTATAGTATTTCCTCAAAGAGGATCGTAATGTCCAATATCGTGATTGTGGGTGCCCAGTGGGGTGACGAAGGCAAAGGGAAAATTGTAGATTACCTCACAGTTGAGGCGGACTATATTGTTCGTTATCAAGGGGGAAACAATGCCGGACACACGGTCGTGATCGGAGACGACAGATATATTCTTCACCTCATTCCATCCGGGATTCTTCACAAAGACAAAATCTGTGTTATCGGCAACGGCGTTGTTATCGATCTCGCGGATCTTTATTCCGAAATCAAGGGACTAGAATCGCAAGGGATCTCTGTTAAGGGGCGGCTTTTTATCAGTCAATACGCCCATTTGATTTTTCCGTATCATAAAGCACTCGATAAGATTAAAGAAGAACGTAAAGGGCTTGAAAAGATCGGCACGACCGGTCGCGGGATTGGGCCGGCCTATGTGGACAAAATCGCGCGTACCGGAATTCGTGTGGGGGATGTATTGGACCGGGATGTTTTCTACAAGAAGCTTGAGGATAATCTTAAAGAAAAAAATGAAATTATGAGTAAAATATACGGCTTGGGCAGTTTTGTGACAAAAGATATTTTTGATGAATATATCCAGATTGCCGGGGAGTTAAAAGAGTATATTGCTGACGTATCATGGATATTGAACGAAGCCATCGATCAAGGAAAGTCCGTTTTGTTTGAAGGCGCTCAGGGGACCCTGCTTGACGTCGATCATGGAACGTATCCCTATGTGACATCATCCAATTCAACGTGCGGCGGAGCCTGTACGGGAACGGGTGTCGGACCGACGAAAATCGAAAAAGCCATGGGCGTCGTTAAAGCGTATTCAACCCGGGTCGGAGAAGGTCCTCTCCCTACAGAGTTCCCTCCGGAATTCGGAGAAAAAATCCGCGCAAAAGGTGAAGAGTTTGGAGCGACAACGGGCCGCCCTCGCCGGTGCGGCTGGCTGGATGCGGTTGTGACCCGGTACGCGGTCATGATTAACGGGATCAATGCTCTGGCTGTGACAAAACTGGATGTCCTTGATGAGCTTGAAACTATTAAAATATGCACCCGGTATGAATGTGACGGAAAAATCCTCGATCGTTTTCCGAACTCAATCGACATCTTGAAACGATGCAAACCGATTTATGAAGAACATCCGGGATGGAAGACAGATACGACCGGGTTGACTCAATATGAGGAATTCCCTCAAGAGCTCAAAAACTATCTTGATCGCATCGAAGAACTTCTTGAAGCGAACATCGAATTGGTTTCTGTGGGGTCAAAAAGGGATCAAACGATCCGTATCTCCAAACAATGTGAAGCTAAATGTTAGCGCCCCGGATGTCCGTGTGAATCCCGGGGAAATGAATTGACAGCCTGATCCCTTTATAAGGCGGATGATTCACGCCTTTGATTAGACCTGTATCTTTAATTTTCCAAACCCATATCCCTTATGTACATTCTAGGAATCTCAGCCTACTATCATGACAGTGCCGCGTGCCTTATCAAAGACGGCGAAATTTTGTTTGCGGCACAAGAAGAACGTTTTACAAGAAAAAAGCATGATAGCTCTTTTCCCTCTCGTGCTATTCGGTTCTGCCTCAATGAAGCTAAAATCACGAGTCATGATTTGTCGGTCGTGAGTTTTTACGAAAAGCCCTTTCTTAAATTCGAGCGCCTCATAGAAACCTATCTGGACTATGTCCCTATTGGATTCCCCTCGTTTCTTAAAGCTATCCCGATTTGGTTGAAACAAAAATTATGGATCAAAGATTTGATCCGGCAAGAACTATCCGGCCGATACGAAATTCTTTTTCCCGCGCATCATGCCAGTCATGCCGCTTCGGCTTTTTATCCGTCTCCGTTCAAGGAATCAGCGATTTTTACTGTCGATGGAGTGGGGGAATGGCAAACATGCACCTTCGGGGTGGGCCGTGATACAGATATCACTCTCGAAAATGAAATACGGTTTCCTCATTCGTTGGGCCTTCTTTATTCTGCTTTTACCTATTATGCAGGATTTCGGGTGAACTCCGGCGAGTACAAACTGATGGGCTTGGCTCCGTACGGAGAGCCTTCTTATGAAAAATTGATTCGGATCACTTAATTGATGTAAAGGAAGACGGATCTTTTCATCTGAATATGAGCTATTTTAATTATGGCTCAGGATTAACGATGACCCATCGAAAATTTCATAAATTATTCGGCGGGAAACCAAGAAAACCGGAAACAAAAATCACGCAAAAAGAAATGGATATAGCCCGATCCATTCAAAATGTTACAGAAGATATTATGGTAAAGATGGCCCGTCATATCCGGAAAGAAACGAAAATGAAAAATTTGTGTTTAGCCGGCGGCGTCGCTCTTAACTGTGTCGCAAATGGCAAAATCCTCAAAGACGGCTCTTTCGAGAAGATTTGGATTCAACCGGCCAGCGGAGACGCGGGCGGCGCTCTCGGGGCGGCTCTTATTGCCTGGTATCAAAATAAAGAACATAAACGGCACAGACACAATCATCATGATGATCAGAAGCTCTCTTTGCTAGGCCCCTGCTACAAAGAGACAGATATTCAGTCGTTTTTAGATCGGGAAAATATTAAATACAAAAAACTGGAAGATGAAGTCTTGTTTCAAAACGTTGCCGGTTTGATAGCCCAGCAAAATGTCATCGGATGGTTTCGGGGGCCTATGGAATTCGGGGCGCGAGCCTTAGGGGCCAGAAGTATTATTGCCGATCCGCGGGACTCCGCAATGCAGGCAAAGCTAAATCTAAAAATCAAATTCCGGGAAAGTTTCCGTCCGTTTGCTCCGGTTGTTTTAAACGAAAAAAAAGAAGAATATTTTGATCTTAAAGAGCCCAGTCCATACATGCTTCTTGTCGCTGATGTGGCCTCCGCGGCCCAAAGAGGCGGCGGTGAGCCCCAAGGCAAAGAAGGGTTTGAAAAGCTTTCGCTTGTCCGTTCGATGATCCCTTCCGTGACTCACGTCGATTATTCAAGTCGCGTTCAAACTGTCGATAAAGCCGATCACCCGGACTTTTATCAGCTCATTAAAGCGTTTGAAGATTTAACGGCTTGTCCTGTTCTGATCAACACATCGTTTAATGTTAGGGGCGAGCCGATCGTGTGCTCCCCGGAGGATGCCTGGCGGTGTTTTATGCGGACGGGGATAGACTATCTTGTTTTAGAAAATTTCCTGATTGATAAAAAAGATCAACCGGAACCTGAAACGGTGTTCCGTGGAGTGCCTTATGAAGAACTGGATTGAAAAAAATCTTACTTTCACTAAAAATGCAATTTTCTCTAAAAATCCCAAAGATTGGAAAATCTTCGGGCTGATTTTAAGTGTCATTCTTTTAGGGATCGGACTCTTCGGGTTGTCAAAAGGCTCTATCCACTATCCGAAGTGGTTCATAATATCCGGTGTCATCTTGACAATCACACTCATTAACCCTAAAGGAATTTTGCCGATTTATATCCCGTGGGTCACGCTCGCGGCTTGCATCGGACACATCATAACCACATTGGTCTTATTTGTGCTTTTTTACGGTGTTTTCCTTTTCATATCCCTTATCGCAAAACTTGTTGGCGTGCGGTTTTTAGATCGTAAGTGGCCCGGGCAGAAGAGCTCGTACTGGATTAAGATAAAGCATCCGCCCATGGAAGATATGTCCAAGCAATATTGAATAGTATGCACGAATCTGTTAAACTACACAAGTTTAACCGGGTGTGAACATTATGTCAGAATACCTATCAACAGCTGAAAAAAAAACCATTTTCTTTTTAGGGCTTTTTGGTGTCATAGGGCTCGTCCTCATGTTGATCAATAATACGACGAACGCGTCCGATGAAAAAATAACTGTTTCGCACGCAAAAGTCGAAAAGCAAGCCGAAACCATTATTGTTCATGTCGAAGGAGCCGTGAAAAAACCGGGAGTGTATCAGTTAGAGAAAGGCGATCGTTTGATAGATCTCATGCACCTGGCAGGTCTCCGGGAGGACGCGGATCGCACCCGAATTAATCTGGCCAGAAAGCTTCGAGATGAAGAAAAAGTAATGGTCTTTTCGACTAAGGATAAAGAGAACGCGTCTTTTTTGAATAGCACACAATTCCAAGCCTCCGTGTTCGCGCTTGGGCCCCAACAAATCGATATTAATCGAGCCCGGATAAGCGAATTAGAAACATTGCCGGGGATTGGTCCGAAACTGGCCGCAAGTATTGTTCAATTTAGAGAGAAAAACGGTTCTTTTAAATCGCCAGTTGATCTTATGAGCGTTCCCGGAATCGGACAGAAACGCTATGAAGCTTTGCGTGATCAAATTGTGGTTTGGTGAAGAACGAATACGCGACTTTATGAAGAAGAAATATCTTATTTTTTTTGTTGTCATCATGTGCATGGCCGGATGCCGGTCTACCGAAACAGCACGATCCGGAGATGTCCCTTACCGGCATTTGCCGATGGTTAAAGAGGAAGATATTTTGCCCGAAAAGTCTCTTGAAGAGAGAAGTGAATTCAAGTTTCAAACGATTGATGTTGTTGCTCCGGAAAAGCTGAATTTTCATCAAAACACGATCATCTATATCGTCAAAAAAGGAGAGACCCTATACGGTATTGCACAACGGCATCAGGTTGCATTAAAAGAAATCACGGAGATGAATCATATTGAAGACGCGTCAAAAATTTATGCGGGGCAGGCGTTAAAAATCCCACCTAACCAAAATAAGGCGGTTTCTCATGAATAAAAAGATATTCGTAATACTTGTTTTGCTATCCATCGTCGGTATTGTTTTCTGGTCATCTTTGAGCTCCAAAAAAGATCTCGAAAGTCCCGAGCCCCCAGATGAAGTATCCCAAGTTGACGAAGATATGTCTCCGGAGCTTTCCGGCAAAGATCTTCCGAGCGACAGATTCGAAGAATCGATAAAAGATGAAGCTCTAGCGCAGGAAGTGATACGGGATGTGTCGGACACTCAAGAACAAAGCGTGTTTCCTGATTATGATCCGCTGAATGATCCGCGGGATCCGTTACGTTACAAACTTGAAAACTATCAAAAACCACTCAGGTATCCCAACACATTGCAGAATGTTCCGGGCGGCATCCCGCCTTATACGAGTCCGACCAGCCCTTTATCAAACACATTAAACAAAGCGCCGCAACCGATCAAACCTTATGTACTCCCGCATGACCCGTTGAAATACCGATTGAACCAATGATACGAGAGCTGCACAACGCGTAGGATGAACCAGTGATGTTAAAATTTTGTGTTTTGGCGAGTGGGAGCAAGGGCAATGCGATTTATGTATCAGTTGGAAAAACGCATGTGCTTGTGGACGCGGGATTGCCCCTCAAAGAGCTGAAAAACCGCTTAAAGGCCATTTCTGTCGAGTGGGAGTCCATAGACGCGATCCTGATTACGCATGAGCATATGGATCATATCAGGGCCCTCAAAGATATGTCAAGCACAGATGCTCCTGTCATATATACGAGCCGCCTCACACATAAAGCGATCAACAGAAAAAGTCGAAACCATAAAAGTTTTCAAATTTTTGAAACACTTAAAGAATTTACGATCGGAGATTTTACGATAAAGCCTTTCTCCGTTATGCATGACAGTACGGACCCTGTCGGATTCAGAATTCAAACTGAAAGCTGTAAAATCGGGATTGCCTTAGATTTGGGATGTTTGACTCCGACCGTTCTTGAAAATCTTCTCAATGTGAATATTCTTGTGATAGAATCTAATCACGATGTTGAGTTGCTGGCGAAGTCAAAACGGCCGAGTTATCTCAAAAAGAGGATCATGGGGAATTTTGGCCACCTTTCGAATGAGGAGTGCGCTCATATCATTGAAAAAGTTTTACATAAAGAACTTTATTATGTGTTTTTGGTCCATTTGTCACAGGAATGCAATGATTCTAAACGGGCTCTTGCCGTCAATCATGATGTTGTCATGCAAAATGGATATCCGCATGTTTCAATGAACGCCACTTTTCAGGACCGTGTCAGCCGCTGTATAGAACTAGAAGCGGATGGGACGTCTGTCGGAGGCTATGGGGCGGTGCGGGTATTAGAGGAGCAGATATGAGTTGGTTTGGTTTCCCTCGTTGGAAATTGACAAAAAAACGTAGTATGCCCGAAGGCATTTGGTCAAAATGTACCGGTTGCGGAAAACTCATCTATACAAAAAAGCTTGAGGAAACGTTATACGTCTGTCCGGAATGCGGACACCATATCCCGTTGACCGCTCAGAGAAGAATCGATTACTTGATTGATAAAGGGACATTTTGTGAGGATCCATGGAGGTTGCGCGCGAACGATCCTCTGAATTTCACGGGGACAAAGCCCTATAAGGAAAAGTTAAAGGCCGATCAGAAAAAAACCGGTCTGGATGATGCCGTTATTACCGGAAGCGGGAAAGTTCTGGGTTATGGTGTTCGCATTGGGGTTACAGATTCCAACTTTATTATGGGCAGCATGGGATCTGTTGTGGGAGAAAAGTTGACACGTATGATCGAAAAAGCTATCGATGAACGACGTCCGGTTCTGATTATCTCGGGATCAGGTGGTGGAGCGCGTATGTATGAAGGCTTGTATTCTTTGATGCAGATGGCGAAAACCTGCGCGGCTTTAGGGCTCCTACGCCAAGCGAATCTGCCTTTTATATCTATTTTGACAAATCCTACGATGGCCGGCGTGATGGCCAGTTTTGCGTCCGTAGGAGATGTGATTGTTGCCGAGCCGAAGGCCCTCATAGGATTTACCGGCCCCCGCGTGATTGAACAGACCATACGGCAAAAACTCCCGGAAGGGTTTCAACGATCAGAATTTCTTTTAGAACACGGCATGATTGATATTATTGTCGAGAGGTCCGAATTAAAAGCCCGAATCGCCTCGTTGCTTGATTATTTAAGCCCCTAAGCTATTTATAACCCTGGTAGTAAGAAAAACCGGCCTTCCTCTTATGGCAGCTGTTTGTACTCAAAAATATCTGCAGTCCTTAACTTTATTTGGTATCAAATTCGGCTTATCTAACATGGAAACTCTCCTTGCCGCGGCGGGTTTCCCTCAAAACGCTTATAAGACGATTCATATCGCGGGAACAAACGGCAAAGGATCAACGGCATCCATGATAGCTCGGATGTTAGCGGCGCACGATCTCAAAGTGGGTCTCTACACATCGCCTCATATCTGTCAGCTTGCCGAAAGAATAAAAATTATTAACCCCCTTCAAATTGAAAAGACGATATCCGAAAAGGCCCTTTCTGGTCTAGCCGAGGAGGTTAAAAAATTATCTCGAAATCTTCCCCCCGGGGTTTCAATGACTTTTTTTGAAGCTGTAACGGCTATCGCATTCATGTATTTTGAAAAAATGAAGGTTGATATTGCTATTATGGAAGTTGGAATGGGAGGACGTCTGGACGCGACGAACGTCATTAGGCCTTTAGTCACCGTGATCACGAATATTGCCAAGGACCATACGTATTGGCTCGGAGATAATATCCGTAAGATTGCCGGAGAAAAGGCCGGGATTGTCAAAAATCGTATCCCCTGCATTAGCGGAGAAACAAAAAAAGAGGCCCTTCTTGTTTTGAAAAAAACTTGCGAAAAACAAAGAGCGCCCCTTTGGGGCGTCCTTTTTCAAAGTCACCGGACTTGTCACGCCCAAAAGAAGATTTCGGTTAAGGCGAATGGAAGTCTCTATGAGAACTTTACGGTCCCGCTTCTGGGGCTTCATCAGCGGGATAATTTAGCCGCCGCCATAACATCGCTCCATGTTTTGCGGGACCATTTTCCCATACAAGTCCATCGGATGCGTCAAGGGCTGAAACACACCCGGTGGCCCTGTCGATTTGAGATTGTTTCAAAAAATCCTTATGTTGTATTGGATGCCGCGCATAATGCTCCCGCTTTTCATGTTCTCAAGGATAATCTCAATTGCTACTTTTTCGACAAAGATATCTATCTGATACTGTCTATTCTCGATGACAAACATGCGGCTCTCATGTGCCGCATTCTTATTCCGAGGGTGCGCCAAGTTGCCATTGTGCGGCTAAAAACGGCGCGATTTCGCCACGTTGATCGACTGGCTGGTTTGGTTAAAAATCTTGGCCGAGCCGTAAAAATTTATCCTGATTTTATCTCCGCGTTCTCCGAAACTAAAAAAAACCTTCAAAAACCTGAAAGAGATGTTGTCTTGGTTACGGGATCGATCTATCTGTTGGAGCACGCAAGCAAGAAATTTCAAAGGGCATCATGATGAATCAAAATCATGTAGGGCAAAATCAGGCGCCTGTTTGGGATAGAATCATTAGGTGGAGCATTCTTGGGATGACGTTCTTCATCCCGTTTATTCATTCTCCTTTTACGGACAATATTCATAGCTTGCCGAAAAGCACAAGCATACAAATGTTTTTGTGCCTCATCTCAAGTTTCTTCCTTGTAAGGGGCCTCGCTTTAGGAGGCTTATATCTTAAAAGAAACGCAGGATATATTTTTGCGATACTGTTTGGGAGTATAAATATTTTTTCGCTCATCCCGGCTGTAAATAAGTATGAGGCTCTTTTTGTTTTAAGAAGCGTTCTCGGGTTTGTTATGCTCGCCATCATCATTTCGGAAACTTTTCAAAAGGAATCCCATCTTAAGATGCTGATTTTAGCTATGATGGCCGGTGGGCTGGGAACATTTATCTATGATGTTGTGATTCATCAGGGGATTCATTTTGATTTACCTAGAACGGAACACAAGGCTCTTTTAGGACATTATAATTATGCGTCGGAATATATGCTGACCCCGTTTTTGATTTCAGTCGGGATGATGTTCGCCCCAACTCGTCCCATGAAAATCTTTGCTGGTTTTGTAGCGCTTGTATGCGGCTTGTTTCTCTTAGTAGCACAAACCCGTGGAGTTTGGCTCGGTTCTCTCGGAGGGATTTTCCTTGTTTATACGCTCATTGTCGTTTGGGGAGGCAAATCTCTTGGCAAATGGATGATAAGATTATTACGGATGATCCCCCTGGTTCTCGTCCTATTGTTTGCGGTCGTGCTGTTGGTTTCCAATGAGAAAAGTTCTTATCGGCACAACATGCCCGAGAGCGTTCAGGGATTTACAGATCGATTTATATCCATTTTTGATCCGGACAATTATGCGAGAAAAACAAGACTTCTTGTGTGGAAAGATACTGTATCCATTATCAAAGATGCTCCGTTGCTGGGTCATGGTATCGGTAATTTTAAGGTGGAGCACATGAAGTTTCGAAGTACAGAAGAACGGGGCTTTACCGGAAAAGGCATAAAGTATGTCAAAGCCCACAATGAGTACCTTAACATCATGAGCGAAACGGGTGTGTTGGGGATCGGTGTTTTTATGCTTCTTATCGGACATTGGGGATGGAGTCTTTTTGCTTTATTTAAATCGAGCGACAGGGCCAAACGATTTTATGTTTATTGTTTTGGCGGCGTTTTTGTTGGGTGTCTGATCCAGGGATTATTCGGATATGTTTTGCTGACTGTCCCGGCCGGGGCTTGGATGTTTTGGGCAACAGGCGGAATGATCTGGGCCGGAAATTCTATTTGGGGATCCGGCAAAAAATCCGATGATGTATGGGGAATCTCATTGTCTTCAAAACAAATTTTTAGACGTATGTTTATCTTGTGTCTCACCGTTTGTCTTTTTCTTTATGCTTTTTCTGTTGTCCCGCGCCGTTGGATCGGCAGCAGGTATATAAAAGATGGGATCGTCCATTATCGTCGAGAAAATTTGAATTCAGCTTTGCGTGATCTTCATCAAGCTGAAGAATGGTATTTTGCCGATGAACAAATCGGATTTTTTCTGGGAAGAATTCATCAGCGAAACGGGGAAAAATATCGAAAAGAAAATCGGCTCATGGCCGCGCATGATTCTTTCGAAAAAGCCATCGAAAAGTATAAAAAAGCCTTGAAGTTGTATCCGTATTATGAGATTATCTTAAACAATCTCGGGGCTGTTTATACCTTAGACGGCCAAATAGATCGAGCGTACGAGATTTATCAAACGGCAAGCAAGATTAATCCATTGCACGCGGGAACCCGAATGAATCTTGCTATGTATTATTGGAAAAAGAAAATGATTCCCGAAGCGAAGGAACAAGTTGACCTTATCCGCAAAATCGATTCGAAGTTCTTTGAAGAAAATCCTCAGTTTATAAAATACCGTGATGACATTGAGCGGCAGTATGGACAAATACATTAAAAGTGTAAACATGATAACCCTAATCAGGATCGGATGGCAATGCGGGATATGATAGCTCTCACAAGCAGTTTGCTTGTCTGCGGGACAGGCCATTGGCTCAAAGGGTATCCAAAAAGAGGTGCCGCATTTTTTGGGACGTTTCTTGTTTGTTTCATTCTCGCGTTAGGGAGCATTCGATGGATGCCCACTCCCATCAACAAAGTTTTGGCGATTGGATTTGGTATTCTTGCTCTTTGGGTGTGGCTGTACAACTTGATCGATATTTGCACACTCAACACTTCTTTGGCCCCGACTCCGTATTCCCAAAAAGCAGAGGAACGATACCGTCAAGCCCTCGCCCTGTATCTTCAAGGCGAGCGCATGGATGCCCGAATGGTTTTTGAGCAAATTATTAGAGAAAACAAGAGAGATCAGGATTGCTATTTTCAATTAGGAAAAATCGCCTGTGAAGAAAATAATCCCAAGCTTGCCGACAAGCATTTCAACAAATGTCTGTCGCTTCCCGGCGGAGATAAGTGGGCGGAAGAGATACATGAGCTTTTAAATTCTATAAAAAAACAAGCCATTAAATTAACGACAACTAAATAATCAATGATTACAAAAGTGATATTGGATCGCGTAGAAAAGGATCGGGCCATTTTGGAAATTCATGGGCGAGCCTTTAAGGTGATATTGCCCTCGTGGCTTTTGCCGTCTGGCGCGAAAGAAGGTGATGTGTTGACGCTTTATCTTAAAAAAACAAGAAAAACGAAGAAAATCACGAAAGCGCGTAAAAAAGAAGCACGATCCCTCCTTGATAAGATTCTCAGGAAAAAATAATTAGGAATAACATAAATAGATACAATGCCGAAAGAAACTGTCCGAATTACTCTCATTCAATTGACCGCATCATCACATCCGGAAAATAATTTTAAAAAAACATGCCGTCTATTGAATAGAGCGATGATCGACCGGCCGGAAATCATTTGTTTGCCTGAGACTTTTCTCTATTTTGGGACATTCACGGAAAAAAACATGGTAGAACGGAATTCTCCGTGGATAAAATGGTTTCAAGAATTTGCGCGGAAAAACAAGGTTCATTTGATTTTAGGAAGTTTACTGTTAAGGCGTTCTCGAAAACAAAAACCAACAAACACAACCCTGGTGATCCATCGTGGGGGGCGTGTGGTCCATGCCTATCACAAAAAGTATTGGTACATTGTTAAACGAAAAGATTTTATTATAGATGAATCCCGGCATACATCGAAAGGCGTGAGAGACGGAATCGTGGTTTTGGACGGCATTCGTATTGGATTGGGGATATGTGTTGATTTGCGCTATCCTGAGTATTTTCGCCGCTTAGTCCGTAAAGGAGCCGAAATTATTTTTTTACCCTCATCCTTCAGAACCAAAACAGGATCAATCGCGTGGCGATACCTGACTCGAGCCCGGGCCATAGAAAATCAAGTCTATTTTTGCGCTTGTAATCAAACGGGGGGCAAAGGGAATGAAGCCAGGTGCGGAGAAACATGTATCATCTCTTTTGACGGATCCGTTATGAAACGGCTTCCGGTACGCGAAGGAACTCTTTCCGTTACAATTTCTTTAAAAAAACTTCGGGCTTTTCGAAAAACGTTTCCGGTATTAAACCAGTGAAAAGGAACACACCCCGTTTTAACCTAAGATGAGGTAGACCCGCATGCTGTATGTTGTAAGCACCCCGATCGGTAACTTGGAAGACATTACCTTACGTGCCATAAGAATTTTGGGGGAAGCGTCTTTGATCGCGGCCGAAGATACCCGGCACACCAAAAAACTTCTTAGCCATTATCAAATTCATACCCCGATGATATCCTATCACGAGCATAACAAGGTTAAACGGACATCGCAATTGATTGAAAAATTAAAAGAAGGCCTAACCCTTGCTTTGGTAACTGATTCAGGAACCCCGGGGGTTTCCGATCCCGGGTTTTATCTCATCCGAAAGGCTATTGAGGAAAACATTTCAGTTATTCCGATCCCGGGGGCCACTGCGTGTATAGCCGCGCTTGTCACGTCGGGGTGTCCCACGGATAAGTTTTTGTTTGTTGGGTTTCTTCCGGTGAAAAAGGGGAAAAGGAAAAAGATGCTTCAAGAACTGATCCAATGCCCCTATACGAAAATAATTTATGAATCTCCACATCGTTTGTTGACTTTACTTGAACTCTTGAATACAATAAATTCGGGTGTGGATGTGGTTGTCTCGCGGGAGCTTACGAAAAAGTTTGAAGAAATCTTCCGCGGCAATGTCGGCAGCGTTTATAATCATTTTCAGGACAATCCTCCTCGAGGAGAAATTGTCGTACTGTTCTAATTTTCCATAAATGGTGAATGGGTCCAATTTATGTCGGTTAATACCTGGGTGGAAATAAATCTTAATGCCATTGTGCATAATTTCCATGAGATTAAAAATTATGTGGGAAGAGATGTTTGTGTTCTCCCCGTTGTTAAATCTGATGCTTATGGCCACGGCGCGTGTGAAATCGCGCGCATTTTGGCTAAGGAAGGCGTGAGCTTTTTCGCAGTGAATAATGTTGAAGAGGGCATTGCCATACGAAATCTGGGGCATTTCGGCGAGATTCTTGTTATGGGAGGTCTTCTCACGGATGATCTTGATTCGATTCTTGAGTACAATCTGATTCCCACGGTCCATTCCATAGATTGGGCGCGCCATTTATCTGACAAAGCGTCCAAGCGCCGTCAAATCATTAAAATTCACATCAAAATTGATACAGGGATGGGACGATTGGGCATCAATTGTGATGAAGCGAAAGATGTGCTTAAGGAAATAGTAAAGATGCCTTATTTAAAAATCGATGGAGTTTATACTCATTTTTCAACAGCGGATGAAGTGGATCGTTCTTTCCTTTTTGAACAAATCAAACGTTTTGAAAAAATTCTTAAAAATGTACCTATGGGTAAAAATATTTTTACCCATGTTTGCAATAGCGCTGCCATGCTGGACTTTCCCGCCTGTCACTATAACATGGTACGTCCCGGTTTGGCTCTCTATGGATATGTTCCATCTGAGAGAATTAAAAATCAGCTGAATCTCATTCCGGCTATGTCCTATAAAAGCCGTGTCCTGGTTATTAAAGATGTCTTACCCGAGAAGGATATCAGCTATGGACAAACTTTTCGTACAAAAAGAAGGACCAAAATCGGTATCATTCCGGTTGGATATGGTTTAGGTTACTTCCGTTGCCTTTCGAACAAAGGGTATGCCCTTATTCATAGCCGAAAGGCGCCGGTGATTGGCCGCGTATGTATGGATCAGATCGTTTTAGACCTTACGGATATTCCGGCTGCGGCTGTCGGAGATGAGGTTGTTCTTATGGGAACTCAGGGGGCTTGTGAAATTAGCGCTCACACAATGGCCAAGTGGACCGGCACTATTTCCTATGAGATTTTATGTTCTTTAGGCCGGAACATTCCCCGCCTTTATCTTTGGCGTGAGGAACGGCAGGGACATGTGGATATTTACGAGCGGATCGATGAAAGGCGTGAACGAAAATATATTCGAGAACATCTCCCGATTGACAACTCTGTCAATCTTCCAAAATCAGAATAGGCCTAGCAGGATTTCGGATTATCATATAAAATAACGAAGGATAGCTGTGTTTTACGAATGTAAGGGGAAAATATAATGACAACGATTGTTAATGTGAAAGCAAGAGAAATTCTGGATTCCCGCGGGAATCCGACTGTTGAAGTGGATGTTTTTTTAGAATCCGGAGTTATGGGGAGAGCCGCTGTCCCGTCCGGCGCTTCAACCGGAGAGCGCGAAGCCGTGGAATTGCGCGACGGGGATCCAAAACGATATTTTGGAAAAGGTGTCACAAAAGCTGTTAGAAATATTCATGAGCTGATTAACCCGAAAATTATCGGTATGGACGCCCAATCACAGAAAGATATTGATCAGACAATGATTGATATTGACGGAACCCCGAACAAAAAGAAGCTCGGAGCTAACGCGATCTTGGGGGTGTCCTTAGCTGTCGCGAGGGCCGCAAGCCAGGCGAAAGGAGAGCCTCTCTATCGATATATCGGAGGTGAGGGCGCTCATGTTCTGCCGGTTCCGATGATGAACATTATCAACGGAGGAACACACGCCGACAACAATGTCGACCTCCAGGAATTTATGATCATGCCTGTCGGAGCCGAGACTTTTCGTGACGCGTTAAGGATGGGGGCGGAAATATTTCATACATTAAAGGGTGTCTTAAAGGCCAAAGGTCTGAATACGGCTGTCGGGGATGAAGGTGGTTTCGCCCCGAATTTGAATTCGAACGAAGAGGCTCTGTCCGTGATTATGGAAGCCATTGACAAAGCCGGATATCAACCCGAAAAGGATGTGTTGATTGCCCTTGATCCGGCATCAAGCGAATTTTATTCTAAACAAAAGAAAAAATATATTCTTCAAGCCGAAAAAGAAAAAGAAAAAAGCACGGAAGAATTGATATCTTTTTATGAAGATCTGACAAATAGGTATCCGATTATTTCCATCGAAGATGCTGTTGATGAAAATGATTGGAGCGGTTTTCGAAAAATCACCGAACGTTTGGGCTCTCGCGTGCAGTTAGTCGGAGATGATCTCTTTGTTACAAACACCAAACTGCTTCAAAAAGGAATTAAGGAGAAATGCGGCAATTCGATCCTGATTAAAGTCAACCAAATCGGAACTCTTACGGAAACATTAGCGGCCATTGAAATGGCTAAAAAAGCGGGATACACAGCTATTGTGTCTCACCGTTCGGGGGAGACGGAAGATACCACCATCGCCGACATTGTGGTCGGAACAAACGCGGGTCAAATAAAAACGGGATCTTTGTGCCGAACCGACAGGATTTGTAAATACAACCAGCTTTTAAGGATTGAAGAGGAATTGGGTGATCGAGCGCGATATTTAGGAAAGGAAGTGTTTTACAATTTGAAAGGTGAAAAACAAGAAAGCCTTTGATGGGAATATTCAATAAAAGACAATATGTTCTGAAAAGAAAAAGAAAAAAAGAAGCCGTTCGTCCTTCGGTTCTTATTTTGAGCGGTGTGTTCATTTTATTTTTGTTGGGATACTTATTTATTCCGATTTTTACCAGAACACATGAATTGCGGGAAGAAAAGCACAGTTTGAATCTTCAGATTGGGAAAATCCACGGCCAAAACGCGGACATTCGACGAGAGATTGAACTCCTCGAAACTGATAGTTTCGTTATTGAGAAGATAGCACGTGAGGAATTGGGCTTGACAAGGCCGGGGGAAATCGTTTATAAGGTTGTTTCCGAATAATTGGAAATCATGA
>JADFSZ010000055.1 GCA_022560555.1 PVC group bacterium | reverse complement strand
AAAATTGTACGCGATCCGATTTATCACATACCGCTCTTGGTCTTTGAGCGTTGGAAGCATGCTGTGCCCGACAATGTCAACGGTTCCAAGAATAAATTTTGTGATGACAAAGCAAAATATCAAAGACCACAGCATAATACAGGCTAAAATAGTGGCCTTTCGATTTTCGTGCGGAACATATGCGGAATCATAAAACTTTCGCTTTTTTAACCGTGTCATGAAAATTTCTCTTATGTACACGCGGACGAAATAAGGACAATAAAATTCTTCTTAACTTTAATGTTATCTATATCTTAATTCTTGTTTTAAAATCAGACACTTCTTGACGCAGCTGTTTAAGGTACTTGAGATTTAAATAGAAAGATCATAGTATTATAGTTAGAATAAGTCCACGTTTATTAACTTTTAATGAGAGTAAAGGATGCTTCAGACACAAAGTCAAACAAAACAAGCCTCCGTTCATACCCTTGGCTGTCGGCTCAACCAATCCGAAACGGCTCTTATGGCACGTCAACTGGAGCATTCAGGATACAAGCTCGTTCCGTTCGGGGACAAAGCCGATTTGGCGATTATTAATACATGCACAGTAACAGCAATGGCTGACGCAAAATCCCGGCGGGCCATTCGCTTTTTCATTAAGAAAAACCCCGGCGCCTATCTGGCTGTTGTCGGCTGCTACTCTCAAATGGGATATAGAGCTATTGCCAACATTCCCGGTGTGGACCTTATTATCGGCAATCAGGAAAAACTCAATGTGCTTCATTACGTCAATCTGGGGAAAAACAAGGAACCCGTCATTATCAGGGATAAGTTTCTTCGGGAAGATTTTACGATTGATCCCATCGGCCAGGCCAAGCTAAACACACGCGTAAATCTCAAAATTCAGGATGGGTGTGATTTTATGTGCACTTTTTGCATTATCCCTTTTGCGAGAGGACGTGCCCGAAGTCGTAAATTATCCAATATTCTTGATGAAGCCGTCACCCTCGCTCAACAAGGAACCCGGGAGATCATCCTTACGGGAGTTAATCTTGGAACATATCAAAGCGAAAACAGCACTATCGAGCCCCTCATCCACAAGCTCAATGAAGTCCCGGGCATTCAGAGAATACGCCTCAGCTCCATAGAGCCCACAACGATTCCTCCCGGCCTTTTCAAAGCCATGAATGACGATACGCATGCCTTGCTGCCTTATCTACACATCCCTCTCCAATCCGGCTCAAACAAGACCCTTAAGGCCATGTCACGCAAATACACTCGAGAAGAATTTGAGGAATTTATCTCTATGGCACAATCCCGGGTTAAGGATATTTGCATTGGAACAGATATTATGGTGGGATTCCCCGGTGAGACTGAGGAAGATTTTGAAGACACATGCTGCTTTTTCAAAAAAAGCCCCTTGGCTTATGCTCATGTATTCAGCTATTCAATGCGAGACGGAACGCGTGCATGCGGCCTCAAAGGGCACGTGTCTGAGGCTATCAAAAAAGCCCGCTCTGCCAAACTCAGACACCTAAGTGAACATAAACGCCGCCACTACAATGCTTCGTTTATCGGCCAAATCAAACCTGTTTTATTTGAAGAAAAGGATCATGAATTTTGGTTAGGTTATACTTGCAATTTCATACGTGTTTTTGTAAAATCAGACAAGCATTTAAAAAATCAGATATATAACGTTAAACTCTCACAAGCGGCCCCGGAGGGATTAGAGGGTCGATTATGTCTATAAAGGAAATCAAGTTATGAGTGTTCCAATTTCACAAATGTGGACTGTCACATCGTACGTCATCAAGCAGCATCTCAAAAGACGTAAACGATATCCGCTGGTTTTAATGTTAGAGCCCCTCTTTCGGTGCAACCTTGCCTGTAAGGGCTGCGGAAAAATCCAATATCCTGCAGATATTCTTAAGAAGCAGTTAAGTTTTGAGCAGTGCATGCAAGCCGACGAAGAATGCGGCGCTCCCATTGTGAGCATTCCGGGAGGAGAGCCTTTACTTCATCCTCAAATGCCTCAAATTGTCGAAGCACTCATCAAGCGAAAGAAATACATATATCTATGCACAAACGCTCTTCTGCTTGAAAAGAAGATGGATCAATACACACCTTCTAAATATTTGAGTTTTTCCATTCATATGGATGGACCTGAGAAAGAGCACGATATATCCGTGTGCTTAAACGGGACATATAAAAGAGCCGTACAGGCCATCAAAAAAACCGTTGAGCGCGGATTTCGCGTCACCACCAATACAACCATTTTTGACGGGCATGACGGCGAACATTTTCGCGGGTTTTTGGATGACATGATGGCTCTAGGCGTTGAGAGCATGATGCTGTCTCCCGGTTACAGCTATGACAAAGCTCCGGATCAAGAGCACTTCCTTAAAAGAAACCAATCCTATAAATTCTTTAGAGAGTTGCTTTATCGACCTAAAAAGAGCTGGAAGTTTAATCATTCCCCTCTCTTTTTGGAATTCATTGCGGGATCACGCCATTTTGAATGTACCCCATGGGGAAATCCAACATACAATATTTTCGGCTGGCAATTGCCCTGCTATCTTCTGCAAGAAGGATATGTTCCGACGTTTAAGGATCTCATGGAAAAAACCGAGTGGCACAAATACGGACAAGCGAGCGGGAATCCAAAATGTGTCAACTGCATGGTCCACTGCGGTCACGAACCAACGGCGGTCGATTATACGTTCGGATCTCTCAAAGGATTTTTCGCAACGATCAAAGGCACGATTTTGGGGCCGAACATCATCCCTCCTGATTCAGAAAAAATGCCGCACCTTCCCCACAAAAAAGACGTTCCCCTGCCTGTTCCGGACATGGCCGGGGTCAAATAATATCACTTCCGATCCCATCGTTTCTACGTGAGATTTTGTGCCCAAAGGCTCAATCCTTTGAGCACAAGAAACTGATTGTAATGTTTACGCGGATGTTTGTACGCTTGATACACGTATTTAGAATCGACCCCCGTGAACACTACGGTACAAGGATGCCGAAGATGTTTTTCGAGTCGCCTGATGACTCCTTCGACTAAAGATAAATACCCGTATTGTTTTCCGCTCCCTAAGCTTTCCGGTGTGGATGAACCAAGTATTTTTTTTGGATCACGCAAGGGGGCTATCCCTTTCAATAAGCTCGCCTTCTCACCGAGCGTCCTGAAGGCTAACGCGGGGCCCGGAAAAATAATGCCCCCCAGGTATTCTTTCTTATCACTGAGAACATCAAAAGTGAGGGCCGTCCCAAAATCGATAATCACCAGCGGAAGTTTCATGGAAAAACAAGCAAGAGCCAGCGCCAGCCGGTCAGCACCGACAGAAGACACAGGCCGGTAGGCAATCCGAATTCCCATTTTTTTCACAGCCAAGGCATCCAAAAAATGCGGTGTTTTGGAAAAATATTTTCGCGACACGCGTTTCATCCACGTGTTTTTTTCAGGAACAACACTGCTCACAACAATTTTATCGATGTGATATTTTTTGCAGGCTTTATGCACAATCCGGTCCTGAGACTGAGCTTTCTTGCCGGTCTCCATACGGCTCGTAAACAACAGTCGCCCCCTACGAACCACACCGAAAGAAATCGTTGTGTTTCCGATGTCAACGGCTAGGATGTCTCGAGAGCGCCGATTACTCATGAGTGGGTATCCGCACCCGATTAATAATCATACTAAACCCCACCCCTTTTGTGCCCGCTCGATTCCGGGCTGTCAGTCTCAGTTTATACACTTTCATGAGATTCGCGACTGATTCAATTTCATAAATAAACCTGACAAGATTCTCAACCGCGGCAAACCCTTCAATATTAATTTTGTTTTCGATATAAAATTCCATTTCTTTTGTATCGAGCGGCTTAATATCCGTCATATCAATTTGATGAATGGCCGCGATACGATCGATATCCGTAAACATCACATTGATATCATCAGAATCAGTCATTTTAACCCGTCCGATGATTTCTTGATAGTTGGCTTCGATCGTCGAAGCGAGAGCAAGAATCCTGCGGTCGTGAGCCAAGGAAGTTTCAAGTTCGTCTATCTGTCCAAAGATACTGCCCGCATACCGCACGACGGGCTGAACCATATACGTATAAAAAAGAGCGCCCAGTATAACGATAACACAAAGCATGAATATATTTTTTTCCCTTTTTGATAACTGAACAGACAACATCTTAATTCGCTTCTTTCATGCTCGTTTTTATTTTTCCGTATACGTTAAAATCATATAGTACTTCTTGACGAATTTTCCGAGTGCTAATTCCGCCTCTCAGCTCAATACTTTCAAACAACCCTGATTCGTCCATGGTTTTTACCATGGCATATACATCAACACGGTTTTTGGCGGACCCCCGAATCGACACAACGCGGCTATCTTCAAATTCGAATTGATTGATAAAAACGTCATCAGGAATGAGACGATAAAGCTCTTTTAAAACATTCAAAACAGATTTTTCGGGAGCAAATTGATCATTTAAGATGGAAAGCCTTTTTTTCATAACTTCTATTTTACGGGCTTGAGGACCGAACGATTCGATTTTGGCCTCCAACGCTCGAATATACTTTTTGTAACGTCCCAGATGCCCCGAAAATACCAGCCCCAGGGATACCAAAAGGACCCCTGATAAAAAGGCGAGACGTTGGATATTTTGCCGAAATAGTATGTGCTTTCTCTTTTCCAAGAGTTCCTTCGGCATCAGATTCAACGGACGCTTTTTACTCCGGACGAGCAAGCCCATGCATCCCAGGAAAGATACAAATTCGGAAACATCCTTTTTATGAGCCGTGATCTTTCTTTTTAAGAGCAGGGACGAATCGATCCTTTTGAGATTTTCCCCAAAGGACTGTACATACGTCTTGAGGCAGGTAAAGATACTCTCAGAACCGGTCACAACGACAATTTGGTCAAGTTTTTGTCCTTTCAAATCCTTACGGACAGCCGTTATCGTTGTCCGGATTTCAACCGCAAGCTGCTGACACGCGTTCTCGATCTGAGTACGGGGCAAGGTTTGGTCATCCAAATCCACAAGCCCAATATCAACGGAACGCGTGATCAGGGGCCACTGATGATCAAACACAAGAATGTTGGAATTTCGATAGTCCAAATCAATGACCATGGTTGAGGAGGTTTCATTCAGGCGGATCTCCTTAAAATAATCGCCGAGAGCGGCGCACATTTCAGATGTATTAATCGTCAGCCGCGTGGGGAAAAGATTTGATTTCGCGAAAATGCCAAGATACCTCTCAATAATATCCCGCTTGACGATAAAAACCATCACACGGGAAAATCCTTCTTGAGAGGCCCCTAAAACCTGAAAATCAACAATCATTTCCTCCTTTGAAAAAGGAACCATTTTGACGGCTTGGAACCGGACCATATTTTCAATTTCCGTATCATCCGCGGACGGAAAATCGAGCATGCGAGCCGTAGTATATTCGCGGGGAAGAACGCCGATAATATGCTCTGACTGCATTTTATATTGATAGATGATTGTTTTGATCTGACTGACAATCTCTTCATCCGACAATTCATTTAATTGAGAGACAACGACACGATCAGTTTTCAAACCATCTCTTTCCTCGGAAAACTTTATCATTTTTAGAATCCCGGCATTGAATTCTATTCCTAACAACGTTCCTTTAGGTCCTTGGGGCTGGGTTTTTCGTACGACACGCAAAATCGTTGTTTTGATTTTACGAACCTTGGGAGTGCCGGGTACATGTATGGAGGGGGGGCTTGGCCATACGATACGTGAAACTTTTTTGCCCATCTGCCCGGCGGGATATCTTTTTACTATAATTCCACCGTTCTTCAATTCTTTAGAGACAACGTGAGCTTCTTTTTTCAAAACACGCTCAAGCACAATGACGGGAGCCTGATTTAATATGTTCTGAGCCTGTTCGTCAGTTAATTTGAACAAGCCCGATAGACACTGACGCGCAATATCGACACGCTTCAGGTTAAAAGATTTCAATACGATATCATATGTTTTCATACATGTTCTTTTCGTTTCTCTAAGCAACTCATTTCTCAAACCAATAAAGGATCCGGTACTTTTCAATACTGTTTTCTTCACCAGGCTCGGGACGCTCTCTTTGAAACACCACATCAAGCTCCTTTGTTACCGGGCTGTTTTCCAAAGAGGCAAAAATATGTACTCGAAACACATCGGAGGTCACACCGATGAGTTGAGCCGCTTCCAAGCCTTGATCTTCGGCTTCTTTTGAAACGGTCTTCGTTTGCCGAAGCTCATCAAGAGCCGCGATACTTCCGGAGGGATACCCTAAATTCACTTCTATATCCTGAAGGCTCGTAAAAATGCCGTCATCATCGGTCCCCATACGGCCATCTTCACCTAAACGCCAATCCAACATGGCATCAACAAAACTCTCCCCCAAATTCCCCAAAGCCAAAAGCACCTCTCTCGGCGCCGTATTAATATTTGTGCTTCCCTTTCCGTAAACCGTCACATATTTCTTCAAGCGCTCATAAATCTCATCCGTAACACCCCTGACAAATTTTAATTCCTCAACGGTCTTTAACAAACCATCTCTCGCTTGATAGGCCGGGCTCAAAGAGGCATAAAAGCTGTCTTCGGCTCCCCCGATACTAACTTCAGATAAACCTCCGTCTTCTTCGGATTTGTCGACCCAATCAATAATGGCTCCGGCAACAAGCGTTTTTTCATCTTGATCCACATCAGGGCCAAGTATAGATTTAATGATCCTCTTGGCTTTCCTTTTATCCTTCATCGAAGCCACAAAATTTAAGTTAATCAATGATTGTTCATCTTTGAGTCCGTAAAATATTTCCTTTTGATTCTCATCTTCGGATAGCTCGTATTCAAATCGGATATCAAATCGGCCTCGCCCCAACTCAATGTCCTTATACAAGTCAGTGTTTACGGCCCAAGAAAGATTGTAGGAAAAAACGTCGCCGCCTTGAGCCTCCTCTTCGCCGACAGGCTCGAGATCATTTATCGATTCACCTAACGCTCGATAGAGGGCGGATTTTGCGATTTCCACAATTTCGGTTTTGGCAATGAAAATTTGCGTCATCCGAATCTCAATTCTCATTCTAAACGCTAAGCCAACCGCGAGAACCGTGATAATCATCATGACCCATAGGGTGAGGATAAGAATCGCCCCGTTCTTTGTGTACAATTTAGATTCCTGCCTCTTCAGAACGGACAATCTTTCCTGAGCCGCTGAATATTTTAATTTTCTTCTCAATCGAAATTTTTGGATCATAATCTTTTTCGGCCATCATGGCCAGATGGATTTTGACGCCTCCCGGTAATTCTCCCAATGAATCCCAAGATGATGCCCATGTGTAAACAGGAGGCTCTTGGCTTTCGTCTTCGTTTGATTCATACCCCCAGTATTTTAATGATATTTCCTTGATACCTGAAAGAATTTTGCCGCCCCTGTTCTTTGCCTTCGGATCAGCCGGATACGCCCAATATTGCCGATAGAGAGTCAAAGCTGATTTTTCCTTTTTCAACAGATACTCCACAATACCAAGCTCTTTATTTGTAGAAGCATCTTCGGGATTGTAAACATTTTTGATAAAAGCAAATTTAATCTTTTGTTCCTCTCCCTGAAAGGGTTGATCAATAAGGTCAACGGCGTTACGCATTTCTTCTCCCAGAACATCGAAAAAAATACGTATATCCTGATAAGCCTTTTCCTGGCTCTCTCCTCTACGCCAGGAACTTAGCCCCATGGAAAGAGTCGAAAACACCGCGATGCCCAATACGGAAAAAATCGTCAATGCAACGACAAGTTCTATCAGGGTAAAAGCCTTTTGATTTTTCATCGCTCTGACTCACCGGGTAGGGGGACATAAAACAAGGAAGTGAATTTTACGCCTTCTCTTCGTTTTCCTTCTTGCCAATAGACTTCAACGGTCGATTTTTTAAGGGCCTGAGGACTAAGATCAAACGAATCGACCGCTGTCTGATATTCACCGTACATATCGCTTCTTTTACCTTCACCCTGCAGGCCCGCATAGTTCTCTTCCAGATCCCAAACAAGATTTTCCACGCGCACAACCGCGTAAAAATAATTCTGAACCACGCGAGCCGCCTTAATGGAAATCGAAAAAGACCGCATCATCATGGTCAAACCGACAGATAAAACAACCATGGCGACAATCACTTCCAAAAGAAGCATGCCCTGTTTTTTTTCTATTTCCTTTATGGGGGGTGGACTCACTGTCGATTGGTTTCCTCTATGATTTCAACATGTCCTCGCGTACCAAGAAGTTTAACCGTATACGTATACCGATCCCTAAATTCAAATTCAACTTCTCCTGTTTGGGAACGGCCATCCAAATAAAAGACGTATTCTTTTTTATCGGTTTTGAGGTCAACAAAACTCGGTATAAAATATTTTTTCCCCCATTTTCCCGAAACCTTTTCAAAACGTCCCTTTGTTTTTCCTTCGTGCTCCAGCCAGAACGCCCCTTCTCTCTCCTCCACTTTCAATCGATAGTGTCTCCGGTAAATCACAGCAAGGTCTTGCCCGTAACGAACAAGTTTCGTAAAATTCCTCACACTATTTTCAAAGCGTATAAATTCAAAACTTCCCCGAAACCGGGGTACGGTGATCACAACCAAAATGCTCACGATCACCACGACAATAAGAAGCTCTATAAGGGTAAACGCTTTTTTTGAATCTTTTTTAAAAAAAACTTTAAAACTTTCCCTAAAACGGCCGCTTGAACTCCCCATAAAACACTTTCTAAAACTCATCCTCATCATCCCAATTACTAATATCATCTTCGGTTCCGGGAGAAGCGTCTTTTCCCATCGAGAAAAGATCATAATCGTCCGTATTGTTTGTCCCGGGGTTTTGAAATTGATACGGATTGCCCCATGGATCTTTCGGGATTCTTCTCTTCTTTAGATAGGGGCCATTCCAATTTTTCGCTGATGATGGTTTTCTGATCAGCGCTGCGAGCCCCTGATCCGTTGTGGGATACAGGCCATTATCAAGCTCATACAGATCCAAGGCTCCGGCAATGTTCGTCTCTATATCCGCCCTGGCAACAGCCATACGGGCTTCACCCGACCGGCCTTTGAGATTTTTCACGGCCATTGTCCCCAAAACCCCGATAATAATGATCACAAGCATGAGCTCGATGAGAGTAAATGCATTATTAGTTTTAATCAACATTTGTCCTCCTTAAATATGTTCTGCGTTTATGAGTTTATATTGGTCATGAGTCATGAGTAAAAAGTCAAAAACGGGTCTTTTAAATACTTAAATCATGTCACATGATCCCGAACTCTTAACTATCATTTTTTTGGCTCATGTCACATGTCCCATGACTAGCCAAGCATGGAGTTCATTTGGAATATCGGGAGCATCATCGCGACAACAATAAAAAGGACCAATGAACCCATGGTTAGAATCATAAT
>JADFSZ010000054.1 GCA_022560555.1 PVC group bacterium | reverse complement strand
CCCGGCTTTAATAAGTGTCGACAATTGCCGGCTGAAAAATACCAGGTGGGGCTTTTTAACTCGTCCGAACGAAACCTTTAACCATTTCTTCCAAAATGGGGTTTTTTTGCTGCGCACATCAATGGGAAGCAAGCCTAATCCATCCACATAGGACAGTACACGCTGGCGGTCGACCGCTTCAATTATCCCAACAATTTTCTTGCCGTCTGAATCACGTGCTGTATACTCAAAAACAGGCATAATATCCGGTTAACTTTTGTTTTTTTCTGTATAGATCTGAATGGCATTTTGATCCGAAGAATCAATTTTTAGATATTCCACACCCGTCCGATACCGTCTTATGAATCGTTCTTCTGTTCTCGGACTCTGGGTGTCTTGAACATCCAGCCGGGAATATATGACTTTCGCCGTCGTCCGGATATATTCGTTAGGCCCCTCCCGATCGCTATAAAAAGGCACCGCTTGAATTTGCAGCACAATCCGGATGCCTTTCGGGATAAAAATCGGAATAAAAAAGCCGGCCCCATTGACACTGATGTCCATAAGTTCCCCATGAATAAAACTTTCGTCAACAATGTGAATGCTCGATTTTGATGACTCGTCAATCTGGAAGATCACCGGTATCCGCACATCAACCCGCGGATGCATCCGTGTTTCGTTACGATTTTTCGCGTGATTTTTAACCATAAAATTTCACTCTTTTTATACCGCCTCTTCTTCCGTGACCCGGTAGATTTCAGACAAAGATGTGAGCCCTTGGCAAACTTTTTGTATCCCGTCTTGTTTGATATCCTCGTAGGCGCGCGATTGCGCCCATTTTTTAATGTCTTGAGCCGAAGTATCTCGAACAATGAGATCTTGTATTTCCTGGGAGACACTCATCAATTCAAACAATCCGATGCGCCCCTGATATCCGGATTGATGACAGAACTCACACCCCTTTTCTCTATAAAAAACGAGATCGTCCCCCGGAGTGATCCCCAGAGAGTTCACGAGTTCCGGATTGGGGGTATACGCTTCCTTGCAATGTTCGCACAATTTTCTCACAAGACGCTGGCCAAGAATGCTGCGAACCGTGGACGCGATGAGAAAGGGCTCAATGCCCATGTCTTTCAGACGGATCACCGCGCTTGGGGCATCATTCGTGTGGAGGGTAGAAAAAACCAAATGCCCCGTCAGCGCCGCTTGAATGGCCAGGCGAGCTGTTTCCACGTCCCGAATTTCTCCCACCATAATAATATCCGGGTCCTGACGCATGATGGAGCGCAATCCTGTGGCAAATGTCAACCCGGCTTTAGGATGAACCTGGATCTGCCGAATAAGCTCGAGACGGTACTCCACGGGATCTTCAATGGTTACAATATTTTTATCCTTGGAATTGATAGTTTGTAGTGCGGCATACAGGGTTGTTGTTTTCCCGCATCCTGTCGGACCCGTAACAAGGATAATCCCATGAGGCATACGGATCGCTTTTTCGAATCTTTTCAAAATATTTTTGCGGAACCCCAACCCTTCCAATCCTATCATCACCCCGCTCACATCTAATAAACGGAGAACTATGTTTTCACCATACGTGGTCGGAACGCTTGACACACGAATATCAATCTGGCGATGATCAACCTCGATATGAAAGCGTCCGTCCTGAGGCACACGTGTTTCGGAAATATCCATATCTGACATAACTTTAAGACGCGTAAGAATAGGCGACTGCAGATGTTTGGGAGGAGTCGCCGCTTCACGCATAATGCCTCCGATACGGAATCTAACCCGTAAAAATTCTTTATCGGGTTCAAAATGGATATCACTGGCTCCCTCTTGAACAGCTTGGGTCACGGTCATATTCACAAGTTTGACAATGGGGGCTTCATCTGCAAGTTGAACGGTTTCGGTCTCATCCGTTTTAACAATTTGATCCACACCGGTCATTTCCTTATCTAACGTTCCTATGAGGTGATTGATCGTTTGTCGGCTTTGGTAGTACTCCTGGATGGCCTTCGAGATTAGTTTGGGGGAACTGACACACGGATCAATATCACAACTTGTACGTTCTCTCAAAATATCAATGATAACAATGTCCGCCGGATCCGTCATCGCCACCGTTAAAACGTTTTGAATCTTAAACAAAGGAATGACATGGTGTTTGCGGGCTAATTCATAGGGAATAAGTTCTAGGATATCGCGGTCAATGCGATAGTTTGCCAAATCAACATAAGGGACTTTATTGATATCCGCCAAGATGGAATATAGAGTCTCTTCCGTTAAATACCCTTTTTTGACCAGCAAGACTTCCATGGATGTTTGTTCAATTTCGGTCGCTTTGACCAATTCCTGAATTTTTTCTTCCGGCAGGATTTTATGATCTTTAAGATAATTGAGCAGAGCTTTATGGCGGGCTGTCTTCATATCAGCTATTTTCTCCGAGCAACTCCCGGACTTTTTCCAAAACCAAAGAAGGTTTTGCCGTTTTGATCATATACGCGTCCGCACCCATATCTTTTCCGAGAGCAAAATCCGATTTTTCCGCGCGGGCCGTCAGCATCAAGATAGGTATCTTTTTGTAACGCGCGTCAAATTTGAGATACCGGCAAATCTTAAATCCATCCATCTTGGGAAGCATCACGTCCAGGATAATCAAATCAGGAGAATCCGATTGCGCGTGTTTAAGACCGTTTTCCCCGTCTGAGATCCAGCTGATAGAATAGCCTTTTCCCTCTAAAAAAATCGTTAGGCTTTTCGCGAAACTCTCTTCATCTTCAATGAGTAATATGTTTTTCGGCATGGGATTTTCCCTTTTGCCTCAAGATTGCCACTCTTCGTTTACTTGAGTGATAAAGGTTTTGAAGGCTGATATATTTTTGGTGTAGGAATATCTTTTTATTTGAAATTTGATAGAACCGTTCTTTTGGCAATCCATCAAAAGCGCTTGAACATTGTTTTCTATTTTGATCTTGTTCTTTTTTGCCTTTTCCGGATTAATGCCGTAATAGATTCCCAAAAGTTTATTGTCTTCCTCAAAAACCATGTCCCGTGCCTCGGCATATTTCCCCAGGATATTTTGAGTATCCTGTAAGATTTTATCTTTAACTTTCAAGCCGGCGTTTTTGGGAAATTGAAACCGAAGAATAATCATGGATATGGCAAATCCGGCCGGCGGAGCGTGACGAACTTCATGAGGGAGGAACTCTTTAAGGTATTTTGTCGAGTCACATGCGGGAATGACAAATTCAAAAACCGCGCCGGGGCCGAAAAGATTATCTTTGACTTCCAATATCCCTTCGTGGAGCTCAATCAATTCTTTTGTGATGGTCAAACCCAATCCTGTCCCGCCGGAGGTCCCGGATGTGCCTTTCTGGTATTGATAGAATTGGTCAAAAACACGTTTTTTTTCATCATCGGGAATACCCGGGCCCGTATCCGATACGGACACGCGAATCATCGTTTGGTTAACACGGGTTTCATAGCGAAGCTTAATATCCACACGTCCTTTGTTCGGTGTAAATTTGAGGGCATTATTTAAAAGGTTATATAATATTTGCGAAATTTTGTCCTGGTCCGCATAAGCATATATGTTCCGTTTTTGCATATGAGTCTTTAATGTAATCCCCTTTTTCTCGGCTAAACCTTCAAACGATATCTTGATATTTTTAACAATGTCGCTCATCAATAAAAGTCTTCGATCAAGCGTGAGTTTCTTGGCTTCAATCTTAGACATATCCAGGATATCGTTGACAAGCCGTGTCAGGCGCTCCAGGTTTTCTTCGACCAACATGCAATACTCTCTTTGCTCCTCGGGCATGGCGGATTTTTTATCGTCAAGAACAGCGGCGATAAGATAGCGCATGCTCGCGAGGGGTGTTCTCAGCTCATGGGACACGCACGCGACAAAATTGGATTTTAACGCGTCCATCTCCTTAAGCCGCTGGTTAGCTTCTTTTAGTTCCGTGTATAATCGCGCATTTTTGATGGCCATGGAGGCTTCATTAGCGAAGGCTTTTAACAAAAGGAAATCATCTTCATAGAAGGGCTCCCCCGATATTTTGTTGTTGACGTTCAGAACCCCGATACATTCTTCCTGAAACATAAGAGGAACGCTTATAAAAGATTTTGTATCGTAGCCTGAAAACCCTGAGGAAGAAAAATGGTTTTCTTGGGTAATATCATCGACAAAAATGGGTTTTTTATGAAAAGCCACCCATCCGGATATTCCTTCGCCCATTTTGACAATTGTTTTGCGGATAACAGAGGGATCGATACCTGCCGCGACTTTTATTCTTAAATGTTTTTTCTCCTGATCGATCAGGAGAAGCGACACTCGTTTAATTTTGAGGATTTTTTTTGTTTCGTGGACAATTGTTTTTAAACATTTTTCCAGGGAGAGAGATCCCACAACCTCATGTGTCACATGATAGAGCGTCTCCAGCCATTTGACTTTCTGCTCAAACGATTGGCTGTCTTGCTTAATATCCTCTTGTTTTGATTTACTTTTTTTTGTCACTTTAATATTCTTTTTGAAATTCCTGGCGAAAAATTTGCCCCTCAAAATTCTTTATTTTGTACCATACGTTGCTTCAAGCTTTCGAAACTCATCCACATGATCCGCGCGCGATATGGCTTCTGACAAAGCAATTTTTCTCTCCATCACAAGATTTTTAAGACACTGGTCCATACTCTGCATCCCTTCTTTTGTGCTCGTTTGGATAACGGACGCGATCTGATGGGGCTTGGCTTCACGAATCAAACTTCGGATCGCTGTAGTTCCAATCATCACTTCACACGCCACAACCCGCCCCCGTCCGTCAATCGTCGGGATGAGTGTTTGGGTGAGTACCCCTTGAATACTATTGGCCAATTGCGTTCGAATCTGTTTTTGCTGATGAGACGGAAACACATCGACAATACGATCAATCGTTTCTGCACAGCTGTTTGTGTGCAGTGTCGCTAAAACCAAGTGACCGGTCTCGGCGGCTGTGATCGCCATGCCGATCGTCTCTAGATCCCGCATTTCCCCGACCAGAATCACATCGGGGTCTTCTCTGAGAGCCGCCCGAAGGGCCCGGTTAAAAGACTCCGCGTGAAAACCGATTTCTCTTTGATTGACCATACAGTTTTTATGCTGATGTATAAATTCAATAGGGTCTTCAATAGTAATGATATGCTCTTTTCTTTCTTCATTGATCTGATCAATAACTGTTGCCAGCGTCGTAGACTTTCCACTTCCTGTCGGACCCGTCACAAGAATCAGCCCTTTTCTTCTCCGGGCCAGGTGCGTCAGAGCGTCAGGTAATCCTAGCTCTTGAACAGACCGGATTTCTTCAGGAATGAGTCTGAAGGCGGCGGCAATCCCCCGTCGATCCCGATAAATATTGACGCGAAATCGTCCGACATTCTCGACCTCAAGAGAAAAGTCAATATCCATCTTTTCTTCGAGCGTACTCTTTTGGGCATCCGAAAGAATGTCATACAAGAGGTCGTGTGTTTCTTCTTTTTCCATCGGTGACGACCCTGTCCTCTCCATAATTCCGTGAATTCTCAAAATCGGCGGTAATCCCACAGAAATATGAAGGTCAGAAGCATTGTTTTCCTTTGCCATAAGCAGCAGTTCCGCAATATTCATTTTGTCTCCATTCTTTAGGTTATGCTGAACATTTATATTTTCGCGGTCACCTTTTGACCGTTGATATCATAAGCTTTTTGACAATCAGGGCACATCCATTCTTGATTTTTTCCTTCAAGTTTTTTCCCGCAGACACAAACCCACCCCTTAAGCATGGCGGGATTCCCGTACACCAATCCATAATCCGGAACGCTTTTTGTCACAACGGAGGCCGCTCCGATAAAACTATGTTTGCCGATAGTGATTCCGCAAAGAATGGTAGCATTCGCTCCGATAGACGCTCCTTGTTTAACGAGAGTCTTTTGGTAATATTTAGGATCATTCCTAGGAAATTTTGATCGCGGGTTAACAATATTCGTAAACACCATAGACGGGCCGCAAAAAACATCATCTTCTAAAACAACTCCGGTATAGATGGAAACATTGTTTTGAATTTTCACATTGTTCCCGATTTTGACATGATCAGAGATAAAGACGTTTTGTCCAATTTTGCAATCTTGTCCGATCATCGCTTGTGCTGATATGTGTGAGAAATGCCAAATTTTTGTGTCCCGTCCAATGACAGCTCCTTGGTCAACAACGCTGGTCGGATGAACAAAATACAAGTTTCCCTTCATGGAATTACCCCTTTACTGTCGTTGGCATGCCAGAACATGCTTGATGGGTCCAAACATCTAATTATATATAAGATAGGAGAGAGACGTCAAGTCAGCGTCCTGTCTTTTTTTATGCCAACTTTTTGAATTTTAGAATTTTACAAAAATCTCTTCTTCAGGGGCTTCCGGAGCCGCCATAATAAAGGAAGGGGTTTCATAGCAAGTTTCATTACTTCATGGGGAGAGGCGTTTTAATTGCTTCAGGATCCGGTCCAGATCATCCAGAGAGTAGTAGTGAATTTCAATGCGCCCTTTTTTGTTATTGCCGCGCACAACGATCTTTGTTCCCCAAATCTCTCTCAATTCATCTTCGAGAAGTCCTAATTGGGGGTCTTTTTTCCTCTTTTTTCGTGTTACGGATTTTGGATCTAATGTGATTTGGATATCAGACACCATTTCTTCTAAATCCCTGACGTTGAGCGGGTTTTCGAGAATACGCTCGTACATTTGAATCTGTTCATGCTCCGATTTCAGTCCAAGCAATGTCCGCGCCTGGCTCATATTGATTTTCTTATATGAAATCCCTTTTTTGATCCGATGGGGGAGCTTTAACAGCCTTAATGTGTTGGTAACACTCGTTCGGCTCTGTCCGACATGACGTGCCAGTTCATCGTGTGTCAGTCCGAAATCATTCATCAGCTTAAGAAATCCTTCAGCTTTTTCGATTGCATCAAGGTCCTCTCTTTGGATATTCTCTATTAAGGCCATTTCGAGCATGTCACGATCCGAAAGTTCCTTGATGATGGCAGGAATAACAGATAATCCAAGTGATTTGACCGCCCGGTAGCGCCTTTCTCCGACTACCAACTCATATTTGCTCCCCTTTGAGCGAACAATGATCGGTTGGAGAACACCCTTTTCTTTGATGGAGGCTGCAAGGTTAGAAAGTTCATCCGGGGCAAAATTTTTCCGTGGCTGCAGGGCATTGGGTATAATTTTCTCGATTTCGATATTAACAAATCCACGTCTTTTCTCTTTTTCTGGGATTAATACATCTAAACCACGACCTAAAGCCTTTTTGTGAACCACTTTATCATTATTTAAGTCAATATTAAACATATTTTCCTCCACAATTGTTATTTTTTTGATTTTTCGAATATTGAAGAATCAACGAAATCCCTATGCGATTCTTGAATATATCTCTCAGAACCCTGAATATCAATAATCATCTGCCCCCTTGATAGAGCCTTCTTTGGCGCCTGGGAATTTTTTTCAAGAAATTCTTTTGTAAGACTAATATAACAGTTTGATCCTACTGATCTTATATTATAAAATATGGCCGGTTTGCCAAAACTTGGAGCTTCAGCCAGCGTAATATTACGATATATGAGAGTTCGATACACTTTTTCTGAGAAATGCTCTCTTACTTCAGCAATGACCTGTTGATTCAAATTCGTCCTTTTATCCGCCATGGTCATAACAATACCTTCAAGCTCGATACGGGAATTTAATCTCTCACGAACGGTTTCAATGGTCATCATGAGGCTACTAACACCCTCAAGCGCGTAATACTCGCATTGAATAGGAACTAAGACACTGTGGCAAGCCCCAAAAGCATTGATGGTAATGAGTCCTAAAGACGGAGGGGTGTCAATGAAAATAAAGTCATACATATCACGAACAGTTTTATTGAGGGCCGCTTTGAGCCTCTGCTCCCGCATGGGGAGGTCGGTAAGTATCACTTCAGCGCCGACAAGATCTGAAGAAGACGGAAGAAGGTCAAGATTATTAAAAGAGGTCTTTAGAATCGCATCCGTTACGGGAGTTTCGTTGAGCAGAACGTCAACAGCGCTTATTTGATAAGTTTCCTCGTAAACTCCAAGACCGCTACACGCATTTTTTTGTGGATCTAAGTCGATAAGAAGAACTTTTTTGCCGGCAAACGATAGGCAAGCAGCTAAATTGACCGCTGTTGTCGTTTTTCCGACGCCACCCTTTTGATTAGCGATGGCAACAATTTTCCCCATGTGATAGGTCCCATTTTTGATGGGTTTTGATGGAGCTAAACACCCGTTAATGAGTATTATACAATATTAAGAAAATGTGTCAATTCCTTTGATTTTCTCATTAAAAAATTTGTTTCACTAAAGCAATGTTTCACGTGAAACATTGCTTTAGTGAAGAAGAGTACACTATCTTCAATGAATCATCTCTCTTTTTGTGCTTAGATGATATTGAGCTTCCATCAACCGGTATGAAATACTTTGGAAATCGTGTCCAGGTGATGCCTCGATGATGGTTTTCTCCGAATCGTGAATCAGCCATCACAATTACAATGTTTCACGTGAAACATTAAAAATCGTAAATAGTGAAGCGTGATTCGTAAAACGTAAAAGCGTTGCCTGCTTTTGATTTCACAAGCACAGGGGATCTTAAACCTAGTAATTTCAACACGACCATTTTCAAGGCGGATGATAAGAAAATATCATGTTTGTCTATTAGGCTTCCTTCAGCAACCTTAGCGATCAACGGGGCATGATTCGCCGGAGAAGCAATGTTTCACGTGAAACATCATATTTAATGAAATTCAAATAACGCAGAGAGATCCCGTCCTGCAAGGAACAAAAAATATCCATTTCTGAGTTAGAACAAGAAGAATAAACCCCATAGCGGCCTATCGGCCATATTTAAGGGTGCATATATAAGAAATATCAATTGTTTCACGTGAAACAATTGTCATCTGTACGTGCTTAATCGTAGCTTAAATCACAAAGACCAGAAATGTTTTTAATTTTATGCAGATTACGATAAAGCTCAGGAGGACTATTGGTATTTCAGTTGCCTTTTGGAAGCATGAAAGTGAAGCTAACGAAATGACCTTAGATACCTGTTAATGTTTCACGTGAAACATATCTTTTCAGTAAAACAACTTCTTCAATGAAGCAAGACAATTATAATAACTGTAAGCCCTGATCTATATATCGGAGGCCCTTATCCGTATGAAAAAAATTAAGCCCTTGTGATGTCCTATCAGCTCCATTTTGGACACGTGAAGAGGAAAACTAGCGTAAATGAGCCCCGTAGTTCCGGCTAAGGATGTTTCACGTGAAACAATTTACGCCCGTACGTGCTCAATCGTGGATTTAATCGTAAAATCATGGGCACTTTCAACCTTGTTCTGAGCTACAATAAAACCTAGGATCACTATGAATACTCAGCCTATAAAATATTTTAAGAGAAAAAA